>NZ_CALIND010000013.1:0-16101 GCF_938045175.1 uncultured Tepidimonas sp. | reverse complement strand
CGGGCCCTGCTGATTCAGCCGGCCGGTGCGCCCGCCCCCGCCGGCGACACCCTGCCCCAGGAACATTGGCGGTGGCTCGACGTCATGAGCGGCGTCGCGCAGGTGAGCGACGCCGTGGCCGAAGCTTTCGTGCCGCAAATGCTCAATTACGAATCGGTCGGGGGCGTCAACTTCAAGAAGGGCTGCTACCCCGGGCAGGAGGTGGTCGCGCGCAGCCAGTTTCGCGGCACGCTCAAGCGCCGCGGCCACTTGGCCCATGCCGACGGCCCATTGGCCGCAGGACAAGAGGTGTTTCACCCGTCTGATCCCGAGCAGCCAGTGGGCGTGATCGCCCAGGCTGCGCCCAACCCGCAGGCAGGCTGGGACGCCATCGTGGCACTGCAAACCTCTGCAGTCGATGGGCAGCCATTGCGAGCCGGGTCAATGGACGGGCCAGCCTTGCATCTGCGTCCCCTGCCCTACGAGCTGCGGCAGGACATCTGACGCCATGTGCCTGATGGCCTGGGCCATCGGTCAATCGACCGAACACCCCCTGTGGGTGGTCGCCAACCGCGACGAACAGTGGGATCGCCCCACGCTGGCGTTGGATGTCTGGCACTCGTCGGACGGCACCACGATCCTGGGTGGCCGCGATGGTCTGGCCGGGGGCTCGTGGTTGGCCTTCGGCGAACAAGGGCGCGTGGCTATGCTGACCAATGTGCGCGCCTGGCCACCGGAGGCGGCGGCCGCGCGCAGCCGCGGCGAGCTCGTCACGCGCTGGCTGGTCCGCCAGGCGCCCACGACGTGGCAGGAGATGGCCCGCCACCACGCGGCGCACGACTACAACGGCTGCAACCTGGTGCTGGGCGACGTGCGCCGCGGCTGCTGGGCCTGGTTGACCAACCGCGACCCCACCCCCCACCGGGCGGCCACCATGCCCGTGGTACGCGTCGGGGGCTGGTGGGGCGGCGAGCTGCCCCCGGGCGTCTACGGACTGTCCAACGCCGCGCTGGACACCCCCTGGCCCAAAGTGGTGGCGCTGCGCGATGCCCTGAACCAGGCGCTGGCTGCACCCGACGCGGATTCGGCGACCGATCGGCTGTTGCAAGCGCTGCAACGCCACGTGCCCCATGACGACGAGCGGGCGCACCTCGAGTCCAGCCCCTACGTCTATCTGCCCCAGCGCCGCTATGGTACCCGCAGCAGCCTGATCGCACGCTGGTCGGCCGACGGCAGCCTGCACGTCGGCGAATGGGTCTATGCGCCGCAGCAGGGGCCGACAGCCGCCACCGCTGCGACACCCCGTTGGGGACGGCTGCCCAACTGGGGTGGGCAGCCATGCGTCAACGATCAACCCGCCGGGTTGGCCACCACGCAGGCGACGTCGGCATCGCGCAGCATCGCATCGAACGGCGCAGGCGGCGCGCGGTCGGTGTAGACGCGGGTGAGCTCGGCGATGTGCCCGACTTCCACCATTGCCGGGCGGCCAAACTTACTGGCATCGGCACACAACCACACCTGGCGGGCGTGCTCGATGATGGTGCGCGCGGCGCGCACCTCGCGCACGTCGTAGTCGCGCAGCGTGCCGTCGGTCTCGATGCCCGAGATACCGATGAGCGCGATGTCGACCCGGAACTGGCGCAGAAAATCCAGCGACGCCTCGCCGACGATGCCGCGGTCGCGCGGGCGCACCACCCCTCCGGTGATGATGACCTCGCAGTCCGGGTTGTCCGACAGGATGGCCGCCACGTTGAGGTTGTTGGTGATGACGCGCAAGCCCCGATGTTGCAGCAGCGCGCGCGCCACCGCCTCGGTGGTGGTGCCGATGTTGAGGATGAGCGAGCAGCCCGCCGGCACGTCGCGCGCCACGGCCTGCGCGATGGCGGCCTTGGCCTGCGCATTGAGCGTCTGACGCTGCGTGTAGGCCAGGTTTTCGACGGTAGACACGGGGGTCCGCACGCCCCCGTGGTAGCGCGCCAGCAATCCCATCTGCTCCAGTTGCCGCACGTCGCGCCGCACGGTTTGCAGCGTGACGCCAAAGCGCTGCGCCAGATCCTCGATGCGCAGCGTGCCCGCCTGCCGCACGGCGGCCAGCAGATCGCTCTGGCGGGGGTTGAGGGCGCGGCGCCGACGCGTGGGCGTGGATTCGTTCATGCGGCAATTGTGCCGCACGACGCCAGCGCGACACCCGCGCACGCGGGCAAACCCTAGGTGTTCGCCCATCGGGGCATTTTGTCACTAAACTTTCACATTGCATTCGGAAACTATCGGGCGCTTTCGTCTGTTTTCGCAACAACCCCGACCCCAAGGAGTCACGATGAGCAAACCCCTCAAGCACCTGTTCGCTGCCACCGTCTTGGCTGCCGGCGTGGCCAGCGCCCACGCCCAGACCGAAATCGTCTGGTGGCACTCCATGGGTGGCGCGTTGGGCGAGTGGGTCAACGACCTGGCCAACGAGTTCAACGCCAGCCAAAAGGACTACAAGGTCGTGCCCGTGTTCAAGGGCAGCTATGACGAGTCGATGACGGCTGCGATTGCCGCTTTCCGCGCCGGCAACGCTCCCCACATCCTGCAAGTGTTCGAGGTCGGTACCGCCACGATGATGGCCAGCCGCAACGCCATCGTGCCCGTCGCCGAGGTCATGAAAAAGGCAGGCGTGACGTTCGACCCCAATGCCTACGTGGACGCGGTCAAAGGCTACTACACCGCGCCCAATGGTCAGATGCTGAGCTTCCCGTTCAACAGCTCCACCACGGTGCTGCACTACAACAAAGATGCCTTCAAGGCCGCCGGGCTCGATCCCAACAAGCCGCCCAAAAGCTGGCCCGAGGTAGCGCTGGCGGCGGCCAAGCTCAAGGCGTCTGGTCACAAGTGCCCCTTCACCACCAGCTGGCAGAGCTGGACGCAGCTCGAGAGCTTCTCGGCCTGGCACAATGTCGAGTTCGCCACCAAAAACAACGGCTTTGGGGGCCTGGACGCGCGTTTGGCGTTCAACTCGCCACTGCACGTGCGCCACATCGAAAACCTGGCCAACATGGCCAACCAAGGCCTATTCGTCTACAAAGGCCGCGGCAACGCGGCGGACGCTACCTACGTCTCGGGTGAGTGCGCCATGATGACCGGCAGCTCGGCTCTGTACGGCAACGTCAAGCGCAACGCCAAGTTCGACTTCGGCATCTCCACCCTGCCCTACTACCCCGATGTACCTGGTGCGCCGCAAAATACCATCATCGGCGGTGCCAGCCTGTGGGTGATGGCCGGCAAGAAAGACAACGAGTACAAAGGTGTGGCGCAGTTCTTTGCCCATCTGTCCAAACCCGACGTGGCGGCCAAGAGCCATCAGCGCACCGGTTACTTGCCCGTGACCAAGGCCGCCTACGAATTGACCGAAAAGTCGGGTTTCTACAAGCAAAATCCTGGTACCGATGTCTCGGTCGAACAAATGATCCGCAAGACCACCGACAAATCGCGTGGCATCCGTTTGGGCAACTTCGTCCAAATTCGCACCATCATCGACGAGGAAATGGAGCAAGTCTGGGCTGGCAAGAAGACCGCCAAGCAGGGCCTCGACGACGCGGTGCGCCGCGGCAACGAGCAGCTCGAGCGCTTCCAGCGCGCCAACCAGGGGCGTCTGTGACACGGTGACTCCCCGTGCCTGACGCCGCTTCCCCAATCGGTAGCGGCGCTCCAGGCGACGCCGCCCGGCCGCACGGCTGTGGGCGGCTTGTCTTTTTCGACCGATCTGACGTCATGGAAAAACGTGTCCGTTTTGCATCCGCTTGGCTACCCTGGCTGTTGGTCGCCCCACAGCTGGCCATCGTGACGGTTTTCTTTTTCTGGCCAGCGGGTCAGGCGCTCGTGCAAAGCGTCATGGAGCAAGACGCCTTCGGCGGCCACGTCGAATTCGTCGGCTGGGCCAATTTCGAGCGTCTGTTCAACGACGCCACCTACCTGCAGTCGTTTCGTGTGACGGCGGTATTTTCACTGCTGGTGGCCGTCATCGGGCTGGCGGTATCGCTGTTGCTGGCCGTGATGGCCGACCGCGTGGTGCGTGGTGCGCGCTGGTACAAAACGCTGCTCATTTGGCCCTACGCCGTGGCCCCGGCGGTGGCTGGAGTGCTGTGGATGTTCATGTTCGCCTCGCCCATGGGTGTGGTGGCCTGGGCGTTGCAGCACGTGGGCGTGGACTGGAACCACCGCCTCAATAGCCAACATGCGCTGACGCTGGTCGTGCTGGCTGCGGTGTGGAAGCAGATTTCATACAACTTTTTGTTTTTCCTCGCCGGGCTGCAATCGATCCCCCGCTCGCTGATCGAGGCCGCCACGATCGATGGCGCCACACCCTGGCGGCGTTTCTGGACCATCGTATTTCCCCTGCTGTCGCCCACCACGTTTTTTTTGCTCGTGATCAACGTGGTGTACGCCTTCTTCGATACCTTTGCCATCATCGACGCCACCACCCAGGGCGGTCCGGGCAAAGACACGGCCATCTTGGTCTATAAGGTGTACTACGACGGGTTCAAGGCGTTGGACATGGGCGGCTCGGCGGCGCAGTCGGTCATTCTCATGGCCATCGTGATCGCGCTGACCGTGGTGCAATTCCGCTACATCGAGCGCAAAGTGCAATACTGAACCGGAGGCCCCTCATACCATGGTCGAACGTCGCCCTTGGCTGGATGCGCTGTCCCACCTCATTTTGATCGTGGGCGTTGCCATCGTCGCCTTTCCCGTCTACCTGACGCTGGTGGCCTCTACCCAAAGCGCGCAGGATATCGCGAGCAGCGCCCCCCTGTCCCTGATACCCGGCTCGCATGGCTGGGAAAACTATCGCTTGGCCCTATTCGGTGGCGAAACCAGTGCCGGCAGCCGCTTCGCACCAGGCCTGCCGATGTTGTGGGTCAGCCTGGTCATGGCGCTGACGATTGCGATCGGCAAGATCATCATTTCGCTCTTGTCGGCTTTTGCCATCGTGTATTTCCGCTTTCCGCTGCGTAATCTGGTGTTTTGGATGATCTTCGTGACGCTGATGCTGCCGGTGGAGGTGCGTATCGGCCCCACCTACGAAGTCATTGCCAACCTGGGCATGCTCAACACCTATGCAGGGCTGACCGTGCCACTGATCGCCTCGGCCACCGCCACGTTCTTGTTTCGGCAGTTTTTTCTGACCGTACCGGACGAATTGGTAGAAGCCGCCCGGGTGGACGGCGCCGGGCCGATGCGCTTTTTCTGGGACGTGCTGCTGCCGATGTCGCGCACCAGCATCGCCGCGCTATTCGTGATCCAGTTCATCTACGGCTGGAACCAGTATCTTTGGCCGTTGCTGGTCACGACCGACGAATCGATGTATCCCATCGTGCTGGGCATCAAGCGTTTGATCGCAGGCGAAGCCTATACCGAATGGAACGTGGTGATGGCGACAGCCATGCTGGCGATGCTACCACCCGCCGTGGTGGTTCTGGCGATGCAAAAATGGTTCGTCAAGGGACTGGTCGATACCGAGAAATAAATCCCTTTGGTTGAGTCTTCGAAGGATATCTCTGCATGGCTTCTTTGCATTTCGAACGTGTCGTCAAGCGCTACGAGGGGGCGCGCGAGCCCGTCACTGCCATTCATGGCTTGAGCGCCGACGTCGGCGACGGCGAGTTCGTGGTCATCGTCGGCCCGTCGGGCTGTGGCAAGTCCACCCTGTTGCGTATGGTGGCGGGGCTGGAGACGATCAGCGATGGCACCATCCGCATCGGCGAGCGCGTCGTCAACCACCTGGAGCCCGCGCGCCGCGACATCGCCATGGTGTTTCAGAACTACGCGCTGTACCCCCACATGACGGTGTTCGACAACATGGCGTATGGGCTCAAGCTGCACGGCGTGCCCAAGGAGGAAATTCGCCGCCGCGTGGAACAGGCCGCCAGCATTCTGGAGTTAGGCCACCTGCTGCAGCGCAAGCCGCGCCAGCTCTCGGGCGGGCAGCGCCAGCGCGTCGCCATGGGGCGCGCCATCGTGCGCCAGCCGCAAGTGTTTCTGTTCGACGAGCCGCTGTCCAACCTCGACGCCAAGCTGCGCGTGCAAACCCGGCTGGAAATTCAAAAGCTGCACCGGGACCTGGGCATCACCAGCCTGTTCGTGACCCACGACCAAGTCGAGGCCATGACGCTCGCCCAGCGCGTGATGGTGATGAATGCCGGGCGCATGGAGCAATTCGGCACACCGGAGGAGGTCTATCACCGGCCGGCCACCACGTTCGTGGCCACCTTCATCGGCTCGCCGTCGATGAACCTGTTGCGCGACGTGCCCGGGGCGCGCCCCGGCACCCTACTCGGCATTCGGCCCGAACACCTGCGGGTGGTCGAGTCGGGCCAGGGCTGGGCGGTGCAGGTGGAAGCGGTGGAACTGCTGGGCGCCGAGCGCCTGATCCACGGGCAAACCCACGGCCAGCCCATCACGGTGCGCATCGCCGAGTCCGACCCCTGCCACCCGGGTGTGGGCGATACCGTGCACGTGCGTCCCATGGACGATCGGCTGCACGCCTTCGACCCGGACAGCGGCCAGCGCATCGGCTGAATCCTGCGGAGGCTCCCCATGACCGATGTGCCCTCCACCCCCATTCCGCGCTGGATCGCGCACCGCGGTGCGGGCAAGCTCGCGCCAGAAAATACGCTGGCAGCCTTCGAGCTGGGCTGGCAGCACGGTTGGCGCGCGTTCGAGTGCGACGTCAAGCTCTCCGCCGATGGGGTTCCCTTTTTGCTGCACGATGCGACGCTGGAGCGCACGACGAACGGGCGCGGACGCGCCGGCGATCTGCCTTGGTCGACACTGGCGGCGCTGGATGCAGGTAGCTGGCACAGCCCAGCCTACGCGGGTGAGCGGTTGCTGCGCCTGGACACGCTCGCGCATTGGGCGCTGCCGCGCGGCGCATGGCTCAACCTGGAGATCAAACCCACGCCAGGCACCGAGCCAGAGACCGGGCGCTCGGTGGCCGAGGCAGTGGACAATCTCTGGCGCACCTACGGCGCCGGTCAGCCGCAGGGGCCCGCCTGGCCGCTGCTGACCTCGTTTCAACCGGTCGCGCTCCAAGCCGCCCAACAGACATGCCCGCACCTGCCCCGGGGCCTGCTGCTCGATACATTGTGGCCGGACTGCTGGACCGTGGCACACCAACTGGGCTGCAGCGCGGTGGTGCTCAACCACACGTTGTGGGACGAAGCCCTGATCGCGCACTGCCGCAGCGAGGGCTGGCGCTTGCTCACCTACACCGTCAACGACGCCGCGCGCGCCGCCACTCTGCTGGACTGGGGGCTGGACGGCATCATCACCGACCGCATCGATACGCTGGGGCCTGCCGCCTAACGCTGGCCGATCGTGCCGCGACTCGGACCGCGGCCGCGGGCGCTCACAAACGCCGCTCCATCGTCTGGTGCGGGATCCCGACCTCGTCGTACGGCTCGCCCACGCACTGCCAGCCCTGCCGCTGATAGAAGCCCATCGCCGTGCGCTGCGCGCTCAAGCGCAGGGTGTGGTCGCCGCGCGTGCGCGCCGCCTCGATCAACGCCGCCAACACGGCCGCACCGACGCCCGTGCCGCGCAGCGCGCGGTGTACCGCCATGCGGCCGATTTTGCCCACGCCGGGTTCCGCCGCCAGAAGCCGACCCGTGCCCACGGCCTGCCCCAGGGCATTGATCGCCACCGCATGCAGCGCCGTCGCGTCGGCCGCATCCCACTCCTCGGACTCCGGGATGCCCTGCTCACCCACGAACACCGCCCGCCGCAGCGGTGCCGCATCACGCTCCAGCGCGCTCCACCGGCCAGTGACCACGCGCAGCACCTCCTGCCCCGCCTCGTAGCGTTGGATCAACTCACGCAACGCAGCGGGTACCGGGCGCGCGGTCTGCGTGGCCGGATCGGCGAAAACATAGACGATCTCAGCCCCCACCAGCGCCCGCTCTCCTCGAAAAATGGCGCCGGTCATGGTCATCGACGTGTGGCCGATGCGCTCGCAGCGCAGTGCCACGTCTACCTCGTCATCCATGCGCGCGCTGGCCACAAACTCCAGCGTCGCTTTGCGGACATAAAGCTCACCACCCAGCGCCTGCATCGCCTCCGCATAGGGCAAGGCCAGCGCCCGCCAATATTCGGTCATGCCGACGTCGAAGTACATCAGGTAGTGGGCATTGAACACGATGCCTTGCATGTCCACCTCGGCCCAGCGCACGCGCAGGCGGTGCAAGCAGCGGAATTCATGGCGTTTCATGGCGGGATTTGGGACAATCGAGCGTTTTGGACGAAATCAATTGATTATGCGGCCCCACCAGCTCGAACTCCTGTCACCCGCGCGCGATGCCGACATCGGCATCGAGGCCGTCAACCACGGGGCGGATGCGGTCTACATCGGCGGGCCTGGCTTCGGGGCGCGCGCCCACGCCGCCAATCCGGTCAGCGCCATCGAGCGCCTGGTGCGCCACGCGCACCGCTACCACGCGCGCGTCTTCGTCACGCTCAACACCATCTTGCGGGACGACGAGCTCGAGCCGGCGCGTCGGCTCGTGCACCAGCTCTATGACATTGGCGTGGACGCGCTCATCGTGCAAGACATGGGCCTGCTCGAGCTGGATTTGCCGCCGATCCAGCTGCACGCCAGCACGCAATGCGACATCCGCACCCCCGAAAAGGCGCGTTTTTTGCAGGACGTGGGTTTTTCGCAGGTGGTGCTGGCGCGCGAGCTGACGCTGGAACAAATCGCGGCGGTGGACGCCGCGCTGGGCCCGCGCGACGCGCCGGGGCGAGCGGTGCTGGAGTTCTTCGTTCACGGCGCGCTGTGCGTGGCCTACAGCGGCCAGTGCTACATCAGCCACGCCCACACCGGCCGCAGCGCCAACCGGGGTGACTGCTCGCAGGCGTGTCGCCTGCCTTATCAGGTGCTCGACGCGCAAGGCCGCATCCTTGCGCACGACAAGCACGTGCTGTCCATGAAGGACAACAACCAAAGCGCGAACCTGCGCGCGCTCATCGACGCGGGCGTGCGCAGCTTCAAGATCGAAGGCCGCTACAAGGACATGGGCTATGTGAAAAACATCACCGCCCACTACCGCCGTCTGCTCGATGCCATCCTGGATGAGCGCCCAGATCTGGCGCCCTCCTCCAGCGGCCGTTGCACCTACACCTTCACCCCCGACCCCGAGCAGAACTTCAACCGCGACTTCACCGATTACTTCGTCAACGGACGCCAGATCGACATCGGCGCCTTCGACAGCCCCAAAAATCCCGGTCGCCCGATCGGCTGGGTGGTGCGCACCGCGGCCGACCACCTCGAGCTGGAAACCCACGATCCCAGCACCGAGCTGGCCAATGGCGATGGCCTGTGCTACCTAGACCTGCAGAACAACCTGGTTGGCCTGCAAACCAACCGTGTCGAGCGACTGGGGCCGGGCACGGACGGCGGTGTGCGCTGGCGCGTCTTCCCCAAAGACCCGATGGCCACGCTCAAGGATTTGCGGCCCGGCACGACGGTCAACCGCAACCGCAGCATGGCCTGGGTGCGGCTGCTGGAACGCCCCTCGGCGCAGCGGCGCATCCCGCTGTGGGTGCAGTTGCGCGCGCAGGGCGACGCCCTGCAGCTGACCCTGACCGACGCCGACGGCTGCACCGGCACCGCCACCGTGGCGGGCCCGTTCGAGGTTGCGCGTGACGCGCGCGCCAACGAGGCCAAGCTGGTCGAGGGGCTCAGCCGCCTGGGCGACACAGTGTTCGAACCGGTTTCGGTGGACGTGGCGCTGCCACAGCCCTGGTTCCTGCCCGCCTCACGCGTCAACGCCCTGCGGCGCGAGGCCGTCGCGGCGCTGATGACAGGGCGCGAAGCCGCCCGCCCGCGGCCCATGCGTGCGCCCGCCGTGGAGCCGCCCGTGCCCTACTCCGAAGACGTGCTGACCTACCTGGCCAACGTCTACAACCACAAGGCGCGCGATTTCTACGCCCGCCATGGGGTGCGCGTGATCGAAGCCGCCTACGAGAGCCACGAAACGCTGGGCGAGGCCAGCCTCATGATCACCAAGCACTGTGTGCGCTACAGCCTGAGCCTGTGCCCCAAGCAAGCCAAGGGGGTGACGGGCGTGCAGGGCACGATCCGCGCCGAGCCGCTGGTGCTGGTGCATGGCGACGAGCGGCTCACGCTGCGCTTCGACTGCAAACCGTGCGAGATGCACGTCGTCGGACGCATCAAACGCCACGTCGTGCGCGCGGCCGAGCGCCAGGCGAGCGAAGCGCCGCTGCAGTTTTACCGCACGCGGCCGCATGAGCGTACCGAGCGCACCTAGCCCACCCAGCGGCGCGCGTTGCGAAACATGCGCATCCAGGGGCTGAAGGCCGCGATGCCACCAGTGGCGGCCAGGTCGGTCCAGCTCATTTGCGCATTGCGAAACACCCGCTCCGGGTGCGGCATCATGGCGGTAAAGCGCCCATCGGGCGTAGTGACGGCGGTGATGCCGCGCGGACTGCCGTTGGGGTTGAACGGGTAGGCCTCGGTTGGCTGGCCGTGGTGGTCCACGTAGCGCATGGCCACCGCCACCGCGTCGATATCGCCCCGCTGGCCGAAGTTGGCATAGCCTTCGCCGTGCGCCACGGCAATCGGCAGGCGGCTGCCAGCCATGCCTTGGAAGAACAGGCTGGGGGAGTCGGTGATTTCCACCAGCGACAGGCGCGCCTCGAAGCGCTCGCTGACGTTGGTGGTAAAACGCGGCCAATGTTCGGCACCAGGGATGATGGCGGCCAACTCGGCAAACATTTGGCAGCCGTTGCACACGCCCAGACCAAAGGTGTCGCCGCGCTGGAAGAACGCTTGAAACTGCTCGGCGAGGCTGGGGTGGAACGTGATCGAGCGCGCCCAGCCGATGCCTGCCCCCAGCGTGTCGCCGTAGCTGAATCCACCACAGGCGACCAGTCCCTGAAAATCGCTCAGGCGCGTGCGGCCGCTGAGCAGATCTGTCATGTGCACGTCCACCGCCTCGAAGCCGGCGCTGTCGAACGCGTACGCCATCTCGACGTGGGAGTTGACGCCCTGCTCGCGCAAAATGGCCACGCGCGGACGCTGCCGGTTCACGTAGGGGGCGGCGATGTCCTGCGCGGGGTCGAAGGTCAACGCCACGTGCAGGCCGGGGTCGTCGCACTGCCCAGCGGCGGCGTGTTCCGCATCGGCGCAGGCCGGGTTGTCGCGCAACTGGCAGATCTTCCAGCTCACGCTGTCCCACACCTGGTGCAGGTCTTGCAGTTTGGCGCTGAAGATGCACTGGGCGTCGCGCCAGATCTGCAGCTCGCCCTTGCCCGCGTCGATGGGGCTGCTGGCGGGACGGGTCTTGCCCACCACGTGGCTGCACGCGGACAGCCCGTGCGCGCGCAGGGTTTGCAGCACGGCGTCGCGCTCGGTGCTGCGCACCTGCAGCACCACGCCCAGCTCCTCGCTGAACAGTCCTTTGAGCGTGAGTTCGTCGCGGCGGGCGCTCACCTGCGCCGCCCAGTTTTTGGCATCGCCCACGTCGGCTCGGCTGTCGTGAATGCCGTCGCCCTCGGTGACCAACAAATCGACGTTGAGCGTCACGCCCACGTGGCCGGCAAACGCCATTTCGGCCACGCAGGCCAGCAAGCCGCCGTCGCTGCGGTCGTGGTAAGCCAGCAGGCGGCCTTCGGCGCGCAGGGCGTTGACCGCCGCCACCAGCCGCACCAGATCCTGCGGGTCATCGAGATCGGGCGCCGCACCGCCCGGTTGCTCCAGCACCTGCGCCAGGATCGAGCCGCCCATGCGATGGCGACCTCGGCCGAGGTCGATCAAAATCAGCGTCGTGTCTTCTTGCGCGTCGAGCTGCGGGGTGAGCGTGCCGCGCACGTCGGGCAGCGTGGCAAACGCGCTGACGATCAAACTGACTGGCGCCACCACCTTGTGCGTCTGCCCGTCCGTGCCGCGCCACTGCGTGCGCATCGACAGGCTGTCCTTGCCCACGGGAATACCGATGCCCAGCTGCGGGCACAGCTCCAGCCCCACCGCCTTGACCGTGTCGTACAGCGCCGCGTCCTCACCGGGCTCGCCGCAGGCGGCCATCCAGTTGGCCGAGAGCTTGACACGCGACAGCTCGATCGGTGCGGCCAGCAAGTTGGTGATCGCCTCCGCCACGGCCATGCGGCCCGCTGCGGGGGCGTCGAGCGCCGCGATCGGCGTGCGCTCACCCATGGCCATCGCTTCGCCAGCCAGGCTCGAGAAGTCCGCCAGCGTGACCGCACAGTCCGCCACTGGCACTTGCCACGGCCCCACCATCTGGTCGCGGTGCGTCAGGCCGCCCACCGTGCGGTCCCCGATCGTGATCAAAAACCGCTTGCTCGCCACCGTCGGGTGCGCCAGCACGCCAATGATCGCTTGCTGTAGATCCACCCCTGTGCCGTCGAAGTCGGCGAAACGGCGCGCGATGCGCGTGACCTCGCGCCGCATGCGCGGTGGCTTGCCCAACAGCACGTCCATCGGCATATCGACCGGGCGGGCTGCTTGTGCATCGGCAGCTTGCCCGTCCTCGACGACGAGCTGCCGCTCCTCGGTAGAGACGCCGACCACGGCGTACGGACAGCGCTCGCGCTCGCACAACTGGGCCAGGCGCGGCAGCGCGTCGGGGGCAATGGCCAGCACGTAGCGTTCCTGGCTCTCGTTGCACCAGATTTCCTTCGGTGCCAGGCCCGACTCCTCCAGCGGAATCGCGCGCAGGTCGAAACGCGCGCCGCGCCCGGCGTCGTTGACCAGCTCCGGGAACGCGTTGGACAGCCCCCCGGCGCCCACGTCATGGATGGCCAGAATCGGGTTGTCCGCGCCCAGCGCCCAGCAGTGGTTGATCACCTCCTGCGCGCGGCGCTGGATCTCGGGATTGCCGCGCTGCACCGAATCGAAGTCCAGCTCCGCGGCATTGGCGCCGCTGGCCATCGAGCTGGCCGCACCGCCCCCCATGCCGATACGCATGCCCGGGCCGCCCAGCTGCACCAGCAACGTACCGGCCGGGAACGTCACCTTGTGCGTCTGGGCGGCGTCGATCTGACCCAGGCCACCCGCGATCATGATCGGCTTGTGGTAGCCGCGATTGACCACGTCCACGTCTGACGCGACACGCTGCTCGTACGCACGGAAATACCCCAGCAGGTTGGGGCGACCGAACTCGTTGTTGAACGCCGCACCGCCCAGCGGGCCCTCGATCATGATTTGCAACGGACTGGCGATGTGCGCGGGCTTGCCGTCGGGCTCGTCGGCCCAGCCACCCCACAGGCGCGACACCGAAAACCCCGTGAGCCCCGCCTTGGGTCGCGCGCCACGACCCGTGGCCCCCTCGTCGCGGATCTCGCCACCCGCGCCCGTGGCTGCACCTGGAAACGGCGAAATGGCCGTCGGGTGGTTGTGCGTCTCCACCTTCATCAGGATATGGTGCTGCGCCTGGCGGCGGCGATAGGTAGGACTGCCCTGGCCATCGGGCACGGCCACGAAGCGCTCGAGCGTGTGCCCTTCCATCACCGCGGCGTTGTCCGCATAGGCCACGACGGTGTGCTGCGGCGCCGTCTGGTGCGTGTGGCGGATCATGCCAAACAGCGTGTGCGGCTGCTCCACCCCGTCGATGACGAACTGGGCATTGAAAATCTTGTGCCGGCAGTGCTCGCTGTTGGCCTGCGCGAACATCATGAGTTCCACATCGCTGGGATTGCGCTCCAGACGTGTGAACGCGTCGACGAGGTAATCGATCTCATCGTCCGCCAGCGCCAACCCCCAGGCGACATTGGCCTCCTGCAGCGCCACC
This sequence comes from uncultured Tepidimonas sp., assembly GCF_938045175.1. Classification (NCBI taxonomy): domain Bacteria; kingdom Pseudomonadati; phylum Pseudomonadota; class Betaproteobacteria; order Burkholderiales; genus Tepidimonas; species uncultured Tepidimonas sp. The sequence goes on along the minus strand of NZ_CALIND010000013.1, from coordinate 2,320 downwards.
CGTCCGCGGCCGAGCACATCGACGCGTTGCAAGGGCTGCGGGGCCAACGGCACGAACAGGGCCCGGGCTTGCTCCAGGTCGCGCAGCACGCTCTCCGTCATACGGTCGTGCAGCAACGCGGCGCAGGCGTGCCACTGGGCGTCATCCAGCGCCGCAGGCCGTTTGCGAAAGGCCCCCAAGCCGGGCGCTTGCAGGGTGAGCCAATATTCGACGACACGCTCGACGCGCCGCGCGCTCAGGCCGCAGTTGCGCGCGATGTCCGTGGCCTTGGACGCCCAGGGCGAGACCGTGCCCAAGCGCGGCGTGACGACGATGCGCACACCCTCCGTGGGGCCGCGGTAGGGCTCGCCATACGTCAGCAGCGCCGCCCACCGCTGGCGGCTGGCGTCGTCCAGCGGGGCGTCGGTCGCCACCAGGTGTACGAAGCGCGCCGCGATGCCCACGATGCGCTCGTCCACCCCCTGCAGTCGCGCCAGCAACTGTCCCGCTCGAAAGTGGCCAAGGGCGTCCCCCCCGGTGAATGTCGACAAGTGCAAGGCAGAAACGGGGGCATTCACGGCGGTGTGGTGCTCAGCAGTGGGAATGCTGGCGATTTTAGCGGGCGCGAGCGGCGGCACAGGGATAAAAAAAGGAGGCCAGTGGCCTCCCCCCAAGACCCGTCGCGGCGGGTGCCGCGAACCGGAATCACTTGTTGACGGGCGACTGCGGATCCAGCAGCAACGCCATCACGTGCTTGATTTGCTGCTCGTTCAGGATGCCCCTGTGGCCAGCGCTGGGCATCTTGGTGCAGGCGTTGAACGCGCGCGAGTTCCAGATCTTGGCCCAGGTGTACTCGATGATCGGCTTGGCGGCCGGGTCGTTCGGGTTGGTCACCCCGCGCAGCTTGCCGTATTGGTACAAGCTGGGGCCCAACGTGCCGTACGAAATTTCTTCTTTCGTGATCTGGTGGCAGTTGTAGCAATTGCCCCCGTTGACCGTTTTCTCATCGTCGGACCACGTCAAGCCGCGGCCGCTTTGCGCGATTTTCTCACCCTCTTTCCAGTCACCCAGAAACTTGCCATCGCTGGGCCACATGACGGACTTCAGAGCCGCTTCCTCGATGGCTTTGGCGGTTTTCTCGTCGAGGTCCTTGCCCGAGACCTCGGCCTTCCAGCACACCAGCCGTGCCTCATCTTGCTCGAGCCGATCGAGCTTGGCGATACCGCGCTCGACGAAGGATTTTTTGACGACCTCCATCGTCATGCGGTCATAGTCGGCGGCTGTCGGCGATGCGCCGCATCCAGCCAGAGCAACAGCGGCGAGGGCCACCCAGGTCAACCAATGGAATTTCATGTCGAGGTCTCCGATTCAGCGCTTAATGGCGGGCGCGATCGACTTGGCGCCCTTCGCGTTGACGCCCATGTACACCCCCAACGCGATGGTCACGTCGCTGGCAAACAAGGGCTCGGGGAAACGCTGCTGCCGGTAGCAGTCGTTCAGGCGGTGCTGCATGCTCCACATCTGACCGTTGGAGACGCGGTAAGCGGGCCATGCGGCAAAACCGACGCCGTCGCCGGGGTTTTTGGTCAGGTTGGGCAGCTCCTGCAGGCGGATGCGCTTGCCGTCTTCGCTGTGGCAGCTGGCGCACGAAAAATCGTGCGGCCCACCGCGCATGAAGAACAGCCGCTTGCCGATCTCGTACATGTCACGCTCGGCCTGCGTGTTGAACGGCAGGTTGAACGGCATTCCACGCGACTCGGACGCGATCCACGTGGCCAGCGCCACGACGTTGGCCGTCTCCCCCTTGCCGAAACTGCGCTGCGAAACCTCTTTCTTGACGTCGATGCCCTGCAGCGTCTCCATGCAGGTCAGCAGGCGGCTCTCCAGGTCCTGTACGCGCCCGGTATCCTTGAAGTAGCGTGGCAGCTCGACGAAGGCACCCTTGACGACCCCGGGGCCTTTGCCCAGATCACACTGCTCCAGCGACGCGTTCTTTGGCCCGCGCTTTTGCTTCCACAGTTGCTCGCCCTTGACCTCGAACAGCTCGGCGGGGTTGCCATCTTGCAGCATGGCGCGGTATTCCTCGATGCCCTTGGAAGCATCGACTCCTTGGGCACCAGCGCTCATGCCTAGCGATGAAAAAACCGCGAGCAACCAATAACGTTTTCTCATCATGAACTCCTGGGGAGATAAAACCGGTTCAGGCGATGGTCGCCTCGTCGGTGCGCGACTCGCCCTTGTTGTCGGTCCACTTGACGACGACCTTGTCGCCCTTGGCCCCACCCTTGAACTTGAAGCTCAGAAACGGGTTTTGCGACACCGCCCCGCTCCACATCGCCTT
>NZ_CALIND010000012.1:0-4180 GCF_938045175.1 uncultured Tepidimonas sp. | reverse complement strand
ACGGTGCAGCAGCCCGGCACTGACGCGGGTCTTGCCCACTTCAGTGTCGGTGCCGGTGACGAAACAGCCTTTCATGTTTGCTCCTCGTTCAGGGTTTCGGTGAGCGCGCCCAGCAGTTGGTCCACATCGGCTGCGGTGTGGCTGGCAGAAAGCGTCAGGCGCAAACGTGCCGTGCCCACGGGCACGGTGGGCGGGCGAATGGCGGGCACACGGATGCCACGCGCTTGTAGCGCGGCCTCCAGTGCCAGTGCGCGTGCGTTGTCGCCCACGATGAGGGGTTGAATGGGCGTGAAGGACGCTGGCAGCGACAGGCCCGGGTGGCGCTCTGCCAAGGCAGCCAGACCGGTGCGCAGCTGGGTGATCAGCTCGTTGAGCCGCCCGCGCCGCTCCACGCCTTCTGGGCCTTCGATCAGCGCCAGTGAATGCCCCAGCGCATGCGCCAACGCGGGCGGCATGGCCGTGGTGTAGATGTAAGGTCGGGCGCGCTGCACCAGCCATTCGACGATGACGGGGTGCGCGGCCACGAAGGCGCCCGACACCCCGGCGGCCTTGCCGAGCGTGCCCATGAAGATCAGGCGTTCGCTGCAAAGGCCGAAATGTTCCAGGCTGCCGTGGCCGTGCGCACCCAGCACACCAAAGCCATGTGCATCGTCAATGACCAGCCAGGCGTCGTATTGCTCGGCCAGGCGCAGCAACGCTGGCAGGTCGGCCACGTCGCCATCCATGCTGAAGACGGCGTCGGTGACGATGAGCTTGACCGGGGTGGTGCAGGCACGCAGTTGGCGCTCCAGCGCGTCGAGCTGCCCATGGGGGTAGCGCAACAGCTTGGCGCGGGCCAGCAAGGCGCCGTCGATGAGCGAAGCGTGGTTGAGCTTGTCGGACAGGATGGTGGCCTGCTCGTCGCCCAGTGCCGTCATCAACGCCACGTTGGCCATGTAGCCGCTGCAGAACAGCAGCGCACGTGCACCGGGAATGTGTGGTTCCAACCATTGCGCGAGGGTGGATTCCAACGCGGCATGCGCCTGGCTGTGGCCGCTCACGAGGTGCGACGCGCCGCTGCCCGCGCCCCACAGGCGGGCGCCTTCGGCCAGCGCTGCGGTCAGGGCCGGATGGTTGGCCAGACCAAGGTAGTCGTTGCTGCAGAAGGCGAGCATGCTGCCACCGCCTTGCCATTGCTGGTGCGGGCCGCACGGCGACGCACCCACCCTGCGGCGCCTGCGCAGGGCGGCAGCGTCGATGTCAAGCAGTTGACGGTTGATGTGTTCGATCAGCATCGGGCTGTTGCAACGTGTCGTGCAGGGTGGCCTGCAAGCGCTCGGACAACCAGCGCGAGAGGTCCCCGTCGAGCACGTAGGGGGGCATCAGGTACACGGTGCGCCCAATGGGGCGAACCAGCAGTTCGTGGCGGCGACCCGCCAGGTGAAACGCCTCGGCAAAGCGGCCCTGGGCAAGCTCTGCCTTGACGTCAAAGGCCCAGATCATGCCACGGCGGCGCGGGTGCTCCACCCCGGGGTATGCCATCAGCGGTGCCAGCGCCTGGTCGAGCAAGGCCGCTTGTTGGGCGTTGCGGCCCAGCACGTCCTGGGTGTCGAAACGGTCGAGCACGGCCAGCGCCGCCCGGCAGGCCAGCGCGTTGCCGGTGTAGGAATGCGAGTGCAGGAAGCCGCGCGCCACGTCATCTGACAGGAAGGCGCGGTAGATGGCATCGCGGCACAACACCAGCGACAACGGCAGAAAACCGCCAGTGATGCCCTTGGACAGGCACACGAAATCGGGCCAGATGCCCGCCTGTTCGCAGGCGAAGAAGGTGCCCGTGCGGCCACAGCCCACGGCAATCTCGTCGGCTATGAGGTGCACGCTGTACCGGTCGCACAGCGCGCGCACCCGTTGCAGGTAGGACGCATGGTGCATGGCCATGCCTGCGGCGCATTGCACCAGCGGCTCCACGATGACGGCGGCGATGTGCGCGTGGCGTTCGGCCAGCAGCGCCTCCAGATCGGCAGCGGCGCGTTGGGCCACAGCCGCAGCGTCCTCGCCTTCAGCGGCCTGGCGGTCGTCGGGCGAAGCTACCTGGTGCGAGCGCATCAGCAGCGGGTCGTAGGCGTCGCGGAAGACGGGCACGTCCGTGACGGCCAGGGCGCCCAGCGTTTCGCCGTGGTAACCCTGGCGCACGCAGATGAATTCGCGCTTGCCGCCCTGCCCCACGTTGCGCCAGTGGTGGAAGCTCATCTTGAGCGCGATTTCCACGGCGGACGCACCGTCGCTGGCGTAGAAGGCGTGGCCCAGCACGCCACCCGTGCGGGCCGACAGCCGTTCGGCCAGTTCAATGGCGGGCGCGTGGGTGCACCCGGCCAGCATCACGTGGGGCAATACGTCCAGTTGCTGCTTGAGCGCGTTGACGATGCCCTCGTCGGCATGACCGAACAGGTTGACCCACCAGCTGCTGTTGGCGTCGAAGTAGCGGTTGCCCTCCTGGTCGTACAACCAGGGGCCATGGGCGCGGGCGATGGGCAGCGGCGGCACCACGGCCGCGCGTTGCATTTGCGTGCAGGGGTGCCACACGCTGGCCTGGCTGCGGGCCTGCCAGTCGGCGTTACCTTGTACCACGTCAGCCCAGCGCCTGGATCACTTCGGGCGGTGCCTGCACCAGCTCGATCAGCACCCCCTCTCCCGCGATCGGGAACTCGTCGTTCGATTTCGGGTGCAGGAAGGCAATGTCGTAACCCGCCGCCCCCTTGCGGATGCCGCCCGGCGCAAAGCGCACGCCCTGCGCGCTCAGCCACTCCACCGCCCGGGGCAGGTCGTCCACCCACAGGCCCACATGGTTAAGCGGCGTGGTGTGCACGGCGGGTTTTTTGTCGGGGTCCAGTGGCTGCATCAAGTCGACTTCGACCTTGAAGGGGCCTGAGCCGAGGGCGCAAATGTCTTCGTCGACGTTCTCTCGCTCGCTGACGAAGGTGCCGGTGACTTCCAGGCCGAAGAGATCGACCCACAGGCGCCGCAGCCGCGCCTTGTCCGGGCCGCCGATGGCGATCTGCTGGATGCCCAATACCTTGAATGGGCGCTGGCTCATTTCTCGAACTCCACGATGGGTTGATCCACCACCAAGCTTTCGCCCTTGCTGGCCAGCACCTTGGCCACCACGCCGTCGGCACTGGCAAACAGCACGTTTTCCATCTTCATCGCTTCGATGACGGCGACGCGCTCGCCCGCCTGCACTTTCTGACCAGGCTGCACGCAGATATCGACCAGCAACCCTGGCATGGGCGACAGCACGTAGCGGCTCATGTCCGGCGGCGCCTTGTAGGGCATCAAGCGGTACAGCTCGGCCATACGCGGGGAGACGACCAGACACTCCATGCGGGTGCCGTTGTGCTGCACCACCAGCGCCAGCGGGTTTTTGGCGCTACCGCGCTCGATCTGCGCGGTGAAGGGCCGTCCGTTGACCTCGCCGGTGATCACGATGTCGCTCAGGCGCGAGGGCGAGCGAATCTGATAGCGCTTGTGCCCAACGAGCACCGTGGCCTGACCACTTTCCCCCACGAACTCATCGACGTGCACAGGCACATAGCGATGCTGGCCATCAGCGGCCAAGCGGATGACGGTGTAGTCCTTGCCGACTTTCACGCCAAATCCCGGTAGCTGCCCGCTGATGGCGGCCGCACGCTCGCGCGATTTGCGGCGCACGAAGGCCGCCAGCGCGATCAGGAAGTCTTCGTCCTCGTGCGGCACGTCCTCGGCGCGAAAGCCGCCGCCATAGTGCTGGGCGATGAAACCCGTGTGGAAGCGCCCCGCGATGAAGTCGGGGTGGGCCAGCAACGCCGCCTGGAACGGAATGTTGCTGCTGATGCCGCGAATGACGAAGGCGTTGAGCGCGTCGCGCATCTTGTCGATCGCCTCCGCCCGGTCTTTGCCGTGCACGATGAGCTTGGCGATCATCGAGTCGTAGTACATCGGGATTTCGCCGCCCTCGAACACGCCGGTGTCCACGCGCACGCCCCAGCGATGCTCGGTGTCGGCTTGCCACATCGTCTCGACCGGGGGCTTGAAGTGCACGAGCCGACCCGTGGAGGGCAAGAAGTTGCGAAACGGATCTTCCGCATTGATGCGGCATTCGATCGCCCAACCCTCGCGCTTGACGTCGGCTTGCGTCATCGGCAGGCGCTCACCGGCCGCGATG
>NZ_CALIND010000011.1:0-8421 GCF_938045175.1 uncultured Tepidimonas sp. | reverse complement strand
GCCTTGGGCTTGGTCAGCGAAGCCGGCATGCCCGCCATCGCCGACCCGGGCACCGCCATCGTGCGCGCCGCCCACGCACTGGGGATACCGGTGGTGCCGCTGACCGGCCCCGTATCGCTGATGCTGGCCCTGGCTGCCAGCGGCTGCCAGGGCCAGCATTTCGCCTTCGTCGGCTATCTGCCCCAAGGCGCTGCCGAGCGCGCCGCACGCCTGCGCGAGCTGGAAGCCACCGCCCACCGCCTGCGACAGACCCAAGTGTTCATCGAGACCCCCTACCGCAACGCCGCATTGCTGCAGGCCGCGTTGCAGGGGCTGCGGCCCGACACCCGGCTGGCACTGGCGTGCGGACTGGGACTGCCGACCCAGGCCGTACACGCCGCCCGCGTGGCCGACTGGCGCCGCCAGCCGCCCGCACTGCCGCTGCACCTGCCTGCGGTGTTCGTGCTCGGCACCTGACGCGCCGCCACCCCGGCGGCGCCACGGTACCGCCGCCGGGGCCCGGTCAGTGCCGGAAGTGCCGCACGCCCGTGAAGACCATGGCCACGCCGCGCTCGTTGGCGGCGTCGATCACCTCTTGGTCGCGCACCGACCCGCCCGGCTGGATGATGCACGTGGCCCCGGCGTCGACCACCACGTCCAGCCCGTCGCGGAACGGGAAAAAGGCGTCGCTCGCCACCGCCGTGCCCTGCAGGCTCAGGCCCGCCGCCTGCGCCTTGATGCTGGCGATGCGGGCCGAGTCGAGCCGGCTCATCTGGCCCGCGCCCACGCCCATCGTCATGCCGTCCTTGCAAAAGACGATGGCGTTGCTCTTGACGTACTGCGCCACCGACCACGCAAACAACAGATCCTGTAGCTGCTCGGGCGTGGGCCGGCGCTCGGTGACCACTTTCAGGTCCGACGCACGCAGCACGTGGTGATCGGCCGTCTGCACCAGCACGCCACCGCCGACGCGCTGCAAATGCCAGCGGTTGCGAGTCGTGGCCGCGTCCGCCGGCAGCGCGATGCGCAGCAGCCGCACATTCGCCTTGGGACGAAACACCGCCAGCGCCTCGGGCGTGAAATCGGGCGCGATCAGCACCTCGACGAACTGCTGCGCCACCGCCTGTGCCGCCTCACCGTCCAGGGCACGGTTGAAGGCGATGATGCCGCCGAACGCACTCGTCGGGTCGGTCTGGAACGCCTTGCGGTACGCCTCCAGCGGCGTGGTGCCAAGCGCCACGCCACACGGGTTGGCGTGCTTGATGATCACGCACGCGGGCGCCGCAAACCCCTTGACACACTCCCACGCCGCATCGGCGTCGGCGATGTTGTTGTAGGAGAGCTCTTTGCCCTGCAACTGCTGCGCACTGACCAGCGACCCGGCCGGCGCGTCGGGATCGCGGTAGAAGGCGGCCTGCTGATGGGGGTTTTCGCCGTAGCGCAGGTCTTGCAGCTTGGTCCAGCAGGCGTTGAACTGACCGGGGAAGGCGTGGCGCGCCGGCACCGCGTCGGCCGCCGGCACGCCCGCTGACAAATCCAGCGCCGACAGGTATTGGCTGATCGCCGCGTCGTACTGGGCGATACGGTTGAACGCGGCGATGGCCAGTTGCAGCCGCGTCGCGTCGCTGACGCGGCCCGCGTCCTTGAGTTCGGCCAGCACCACGGGGTACTGTGCCGGGTCGGTCAGCACGGCCACGTCGCGCCAGTTCTTGGCCGCCGAGCGCACCATGGCCGGGCCGCCGATGTCGATGTTTTCGATCGCGTCGCCCAGCGTGCAGCCGTCGCGCGCCACGGTGGCCTCGAACGGATACAGGTTGACCACCAGCAAGTCGATGGTGTCGATACCGTGCTGCTGCAGCGCCGCCATGTGCGCGGGCACGTCGCGCCGCGCCAGCAGGCCGCCGTGGATGACCGGGTGCAGCGTCTTGACCCGGCCGTCGAGCATCTCGGGAAAGCCCGTGACCTCGGCCACCTCGGTCACGGGCAGGCCGGCGTCGGCCAACAGGCGTGCCGTGCCACCAGTGGAAATCAGCGTCACGCCCAGCGCGTGCAGCTCGCGCGCCAGATCCAGCACGCCGGTCTTGTCGGAAACGGAAATCAGGGCTTTCATCGTCGGGGGTCCTTGAGGGGATGGCGGCCGTTGGGAGAAGGGCAAAACGAATGTCAGTCGCCGAGCAGGCCATGCTCGAGCAATTTTTTGCGCAGCGTGTTGCGGTTGAGGCCGAGCCACTGCGCGGCCCGCGTTTGGTTGCCGCGCGCACGGGCCATCACCATCTCGAGCAGGGGCTTTTCCACCGCGCGCACGAGCATGTCGTGCAGGTTGGCGGGTTCGGTGTCGCCCAGGTCGGCAAAGTACGCCTCGAGATTGGCCCGTACACAGTCGGGCAGCGCCGGGGGGTTCATGCGGCCAACGGAAGGTCGAAATCGTCGAAGAAGCCCTGCACCGCCGCCAGCTGCGCCGCGCAGGTCTCGGCGGTCAGCACCGCGTCGCGCAGACGCTGCTGCGCCATCGCCGACCCGCCCAGCGAGCGCAGGTACCACAGCAAATGCTTGCGCGCGCTGCGCACCCCGCTGTGTTCGCCGTACAGGTCGTAGTGGTCATGCAGGTGCTCGAGCATCCAGGTGCGCAACTCGGCGCGTGTGGGCGGCGCGGGCAGGCGGCCGGTCGCCAAGTAGTGGCCGATGTCGCGAAACAGCCACGGCCGGCCCTGCGCCGCCCGGCCGATCATCACCGCGTCCACCCCAGTCGTGCGCAGCACGCGCTCGGCGGCCTGGGGGCTGTCGATGTCGCCGTTGGCCACCACCGGAATGCGCACGCTGGCCTTGATGGCCGCCACCGTCTCGTGTTCGGCCTGGCCGCGATAGCCTTGCTCGCGCGTGCGGCCGTGGATGGTCAGCAGCCGCACGCCAGCGCTTTCGGCCGCGCGCGCCAGCACGGGGGCGTTCTTGACCTGCGCACACCAGCCGGTGCGCATCTTCAGTGTCACGGGCACGCCGTGCGGCTCACACGCGGCCACGACAGCCTCGATGATCGCCAGCGCGCGCGCCTCGTCCTGCATCAGCGCCGAGCCCGCCCAGCGGTTGCACACCTTCTTGGCCGGGCAGCCCATGTTGATGTCGATGATCTGCGCGCCACGGTCGATGTTGTATCGCGCCGCCTCGGCCATCATCTCGGGGTCGGTGCCCGCGATTTGCACCGCGATCGGGCCCACCTCGCCCACATGGTTGGCGCGCCGGGCGGTCTTGAGGCTGTCGCGCAATTCGGGGCGCGACGTGATCATCTCGCTGACCGCATAACCCGCCCCCAGCCGCTTGCACAAACGCCGAAAGGGCCGGTCCGTCACACCCGCCATGGGCGCGACGAACAGCCGGTTGGGCAGCACATAGGGGCCGATCGCGGGGCCGGCGGTCATGGCAAAGACACGGGGGAGGTTGGGGAAGGGAAATCTGCGCGATTGTAACCAGCCCATGCCCCACCCCCTATACTGCGGGCGCCCGTCATCATCCGCGACCATGGACGCCTGGATCACTTCGCTGCTGCACACGCTCGCCCTGCCCGAAGTGGGCCTGACCACCGTGTTCGTGGTCGCGTTCGTGTCGGCGACGCTGCTGCCCATGGGGTCGGAGCCCGCGGTGTTCGGGCTCGTCAAGCTCAACCCGGACCTGTTTTGGCCTGCCGTGCTGGTGGCCACCATCGGCAACACGCTCGGCGGCGTGGTCTCGTGGGCGATGGGCTACGGCGCGCACGCCGCCATCGACCGCGCCCGCGGCTCCCCCACCCACCTGCGCGCGCTGGACTGGCTGGAGCGCTTCGGGCCGAAGGCCTGTCCGCTGAGCTGGCTGCCCGTGGTGGGCGACCCGCTGTGCGCGGTGGCGGGCTGGCTCAAGTTTCCGCTGCTGCCGTGCGTGGTCTACATGGGCATCGGCAAATTTCTGCGCTACACCCTCATGACGGCAGGGCTGCTGTGGCTGATTCCCGCCGACTGGTCGGGGCTGGCCGGTTGACGACGCCCCCCGCGTCAGCGCTTCGTGACCGTGTCCCCTACTTGCCCGGCGGAGGACTCGACCACATCGGGAAACCGCTGCCCCAGCAGGCGCTCGATCAGTGGCGGCAGTTCGCGCACCAGGTTTGGCTTGTGCACCACGGGCACGTCCTGCAGCGCGTGCGCGTAGTCGCGCCGGTCGGCTTCGTCCAGCGCCGTCAGCACGATCAGCCCACAACTACCACAGAGCTCGTGCTGGCGCAGCCCCATGACCATGGAGGCACCGTCGATGCCGGGCAGCAGGATATCCACGATGAGCAAATCGGGCCGCAATTGCCCGAACGACACCAACCCCGCGATGCCATCGCCCGCGATGTGCAGCTCCGCGCGCGGAAAGCGTTGCCGCACCAGCAGCCGCACCAACTGCTGAGAATGCGACGAGTCTTCGATGAGCAAAATGCGGGGTGAGCGCTGCCCGCGGGCGCCACTGCGGCGCGGCCGCGCCGCCCGCGTCGCCGCTGGCGGTATGAGCCCGGCGCCGCTGTTGGCCAGCCAGCGCTGCAACGATGCGCCGGTGATGCGGCGATGCCCGCCTGGTGTCTTCCACGCCTGCAGGTCACCGCGATCGACCATGAGCTGCACCGACCGCACCGCCATGCCCAGCATACGGGCTACCTCGAGCGTCGTGTAGTACGACTCGGTGTCGGGCGGTGGTTCGATCGGCGGCTTTTCGGGTTTCACTGTCGTCATTTTGACGCAATATTAGCAGGCATTCGCTTTTTTGCGTCACTGCGGCGCGTCGAGCAGGCGGCGCCAGCCTTGCGCCCCCAGTTGCCGCAGCGTTTCCAGATTGCGGGCGACGATCGCCTCGGCCGGCTCGCCCGAGGCCACCGCCCGCGCCACGCTGTCCTCCCGCAACAGGTGCAGCGTGGCGTAAGGGGCGCGGTTGGTGGCGTTGGTGATGTCGTCAGGCTCCACCCCGTCGAACACGAAGTCCGGATGGAACGGCGCAACCTGGATCACGCCCTCCAAGTCGTGCTCGGCGATCACACGGTCCACCACGTCCAAGAAGTCGTTGAAGACGAAAAAGTCCGGAAACAAGGTCGGGTGCACCAGCAGCGTGGTGTCCAGCACCTCCGGCGGCGTGTCGCGCAGGCGCAGCAGCTCGGCGTCCAGATCGTCCAGAAACGCGTCCAGGTGCCGCGCCTGGCTGACCGCGATGCGCACCTGGTTTTTCACCCACACCGCCTTGGCGAACGGGCACAGATTCAGGCCGATGACGGCGCGCTCGACCCAGCGGCGCATGTCCGCCTCCACCGCCGCCACGTCGGGGGCGGGGGCTGCTGCGGGCGTGGCGTGAGGAGTCGTCGTCATGGTCACGCCAGCGACTTGAAGCGCACGCGCTTGGGCCGCGCGCCCTCTTCGCCCAGGCGGCGCACCTTGTCGGCCTCGTACTCGGTGAAGTTGCCGTCGAAGAAATACCACTGGCTGTCGCCCTCGTAGGCCAGGATGTGGGTACAAATCCGGTCCAGGAACCAGCGGTCGTGGCTGATGACGAGCGCACTGCCCGCAAACTCCAGCAGCGCGTCTTCCAGCGCGCGCAGGGTTTCGACGTCCAGATCGTTGGAGGGCTCGTCCAGCAGCAGCACGTTGCCGCCCTTGGCCAGCGTCTTGGCCAGGTGCAAACGGCCGCGCTCGCCACCGGAGAGGTTTTTGACCAGCTTTTGCTGGTCGTTACCCTTGAAGTTGAAGCGCCCCAGGTAGGCGCGGCTGGGCATGACGAATTTGCCCACCACGATGTTGTCGAGCCCGCCCGAGACGTCTTCCCACACCGTCTTGTCGCCGTCGAGCGAGTCGCGGCTTTGGTCGACGAACGCCAGCTTGGCGGTCTGACCGATGATGATCTCGCCGCTGTCGGGCTTTTCCACGCCCTGAATCATGCGAAACAGGGTCGATTTGCCCGCGCCGTTGGGCCCGATGATGCCGACGATGGCCCCCGCCGGGACGGAAAAGCTCAGGTTATCGATGAGCAAGCGATTGCCGAACGACTTGCTGACGTTGCGAAACTCGATGACCTGCGAGCCCAGCCGCTCGGCCACGGGGATGAAGATCTCGTTGGTCTCGTTGCGCTTTTGGTAGTCGTAGTCGCTCAGCTCCTCGAAGCGCTGCAGGCGCGCCTTGCTCTTGGCTTGGCGGCCCTTGGCGTTGGCGCGCACCCACTTGAGCTCCTCCTTCATGGCCTTGCGGCGCGCGTCCTCGGCTTTTTGCTCCTGCTCCAGGCGGCGCTCCTTTTGCTCCAGCCACTGCGAGTAGTTGCCCTTGTACGGGATGCCCATGCCGCGGTCCAATTCCAGAATCCACTCGGCGGCGTTGTCGAGGAAGTAGCGGTCGTGCGTGATGGCCACCACGGTGCCGGGGAAGCGCTGCAAAAATTGCTCCAGCCAGTGCACGCTTTCGGCGTCCAGGTGGTTGGTGGGCTCGTCCAGCAGCAGCATGTCGGGTTTGGACAGCAGCAGGCGGCACAGCGCCACGCGGCGCTTTTCGCCGCCGGAGAGGTTTTTGATCAGCGCATCCCACGGCGGCAGGTTGAGCGCGTCGGCGGCCAGCTCCAGCTGCAGATCGGTGTTCTCGCTGCCCGCTGCGGCGATGATGGCCTCCAGCTCGGCCTGCTCGGCCGCCAGCTTGTCGAAGTCCGCGTCCGGGTCGGCGTAGGCGGCGTACACCTCCTCCAGGCGCTTCTTGGCCGCCAGTGCGCCGCCGATGCCCTCTTCCACCGCCTGGCGCACGGTCTGTTCGGGGTCAAGCTGCGGCTCTTGCGGCAGATAGCCGATCTTGATACCGGGCATCGGCACCGCCTCGCCCTCGAAGTCCTTGTCCACACCCGCCATGATCTTGAGCAGCGTGGACTTGCCCGCACCGTTGAGGCCGAGCACGCCGATCTTGGCGCCAGGGAAGAAACTCAGCGAGATGTCTTTCAAGATCTGCCGCTTGGGCGGCACGGTCTTGGAGACGCGGTTCATCGTAAACACATACTGGGCCATCGGGGCACCCCTCGAGAAAAAAGCAACGGATCGTGAAAAAAATGTCCCGGGTACGCGGCCCGGGTTCCTTGCGATTATCCCAGTTATGCCACAATCGCGGCTGATCGGGTCCAGCAGTCGTGTCCCGATCGGCATGGATGCCCGGGCCCACGGGCACGCCGTCAGGTCTTTGCACCGTCGTCGGCACCCTCGGCCCACCCTTTGACCCCATCTGCCCCTGACTGAGCCGTCTGGCCCGCGCGCCGCACCCACCGGGGTGCCGCCGGCAGGCGGCGAGGGCCGATGCCGCGCGCCCCGGCATGGGCGCCCGACACTTCACATGACATTCGAAGAACTCCAACTGCTGCCGGCCATCGTCGAGGCCGTGCGCGAGCAGGGCTACGAGACGCCCACCCCCATTCAGGCCGAAGCCATCCCCGCCGTCCTGGCCGGGCACGACCTGCTGGCCGGTGCCCAAACCGGTACTGGCAAGACCGCCGCGTTCACGCTGCCCATGCTGCACCTGCGGGCCACGCGCGGCGAGCCGCCCAAACGCGGCCAGCCCCGCCCGATCCGCGCCTTGGTGCTCACACCCACCCGCGAGCTCGCGGCCCAGGTCGAAGAATCCGTCAAGGCCTACGGTAAACACCTCAAGCTCAAGTCGGCCGTCGTCTTCGGCGGTGTTGGACTCAACCCCCAGATCGAAAAGCTCTCCAAAGGAGTGGATGTGCTGGTGGCCACGCCGGGGCGCCTGCTCGACCTGGTCGAGCAAGGCCATCTGGACCTGTCGAAAGTGGAAATCCTCGTTCTCGACGAGGCGGACCGCATGCTCGACATGGGCTTCATCCACGACGTGCGCAAAGTGCTGGCACTGCTGCCGCAGGCCAAGCAAAGCCTGTTGTTTTCGGCCACCTTCAGCGACGAGATCAAGGCACTGGCCGAAGGGCTGCTGCGTGCACCGAAGCTCATCCAGGTCACGCCGCCCAACACCACGGTGCAGCGCATCCGCCAGACCATCTACCCAGTGGGCCGCGACAAAAAGATGGCGCTGCTCAAGCATCTGCTGGAGGGCAACGGCTGGTCGCAGGTGCTGGTGTTTACGCGCACCAAGTTCGGCGCCAACCAGGTGGCGCAATTCCTCAACGACAACGGCATCAGCGCCATGGCGCTGCACGGCAACAAGAGCCAGACGGCGCGCACGCAGGCGCTGGAGGGCTTCAAGAGCGGCCAGTTGCGCGTGCTGGTGGCCACCGACATTGCGGCGCGCGGCATCGATATCGAGGATCTGCCGCACGTCATCAACTACGACATTCCCAACATCCCCGAGGACTACGTGCACCGCATCGGCCGCACCGGCCGCGCTGGCGCCGAGGGCGAGGCGCTGAGCTTCGTCAGCCTCGACGAAGAGGGTTGGATGATGGCCATCGAGCGCTTCACTG
>NZ_CALIND010000010.1:0-4693 GCF_938045175.1 uncultured Tepidimonas sp. | reverse complement strand
TTGTACTGGGCATTCAGGTAGGCGCGGCTGGCCTCGAAGTATTCGTTCTGCGTGTCCAGCAGGTCCAGCAGCGTGCGCTGGCCAATGTCGAACTGCTGGCGATACGCCTCGCGCGCCACCTCGGTCGACAGGCGGTGCTGGTCCAGATAGCCCAGTTGCTCGCGCAGGCGCACCACATCGTTGTAGGCGATGGCCAGCGTCTGGCGCACGTCGCGGCAGGCCTTCTCCTGCAGATCGCGCGCCTGCTTGTGCAGCTCGACCGCCTGCTTCTCGCGCGCCTGGTCGGCGCCGCCCCGGTACAGGTTGTAGTTGAGCAGGATTTCGGCCGTCAGATCGCGGGTGCGGCCATTGACATTGTCGATGTCACGCCCCCACGTCTGGCGAATGCGAAAGTCCACGCGCGGCCAGTAGGCGGCTTTGCGCGACTCGATCTCCTGCCGCAGCGCACGCACATTCTCGTAGGCCGCGTTGATGGTGGGGCTCGCCGGCAGGCCGGCGCGCATCGCCTCGCCCATGTTGGCGGGCACCCCGGCAAAACGCAAGCCCTCGCGGATCGCGGGCAGCGTCGCGGGCGGCTTGACGCCGAGGATGCGCTGGTAGCGGGCGCTGACGTCGTGCAGGTTGGAGATTTCGGTCAGGAGGTTGGACTCGGCCAGCGCCAGGCGGCCGGTGGCCTGGTCCATGTCCACGCGGCGGCTCACGCCGGCTTTGACGCGCTCCTCGATCTGCTGAGCGGTCAGCTTGTGTTCGACGTAGTTGGCCTTGGCCTCCTGCACCAGTGCCGAGTAGCGCGCCACGTCGGCGTAGGCGCGCACCGCCTCCAGCGCGATGTTTTCCGCCGCTTCCAGCAGCTCGTAATAACGGGTCAGCTTGGCGTAGCTCAGGCGCTGGACCTCGCTGGGGGTGAAGAAGCCGTCGAACAGCGTCTGGGTCAGCGTCAGGCTGGCGGCCGACCGGTTGAAGCGCTGCTCCGGCGTGCCGGGGGGATCGACCCGGTGCTCGCGCCCGATGCCGTAGCTCAGGTCCACCGAGGGACGCCAGCCGGCGGCCGCAACGTCTTTCTGGGCATCGGCGGCGGTGAAGGCGTGCCAGCGTGCCTGCACCTCCGGGTTGTTGACGATGGCCGACTTGACCGCCTCCACCAAGGCCGGGGGCAGCGCAGCCACCTGCGCGGCGGGCGCCGACGCCGGCGCGGGGGCCGGGGTCTGCGCATGAACGGGTGTGACAAGCACCATCACGGCCGCTGCCACGGCCGTGATCATCGGGATGGTTTTCATGGGGAACCTCTTTTCGGTTGGGTGGGTGCCGGCTTCCGGACCCACAGGACTTACACGCACAACCGCGTTCGGTATCATCCGAATCAGTTTTCCGCGGGTCTCTGGGCCAACGCATCCGCACCTCCCGTCACCCCGGCGCTGCATACCGGCTAATGTACAATCTGGGATAAACTCAGTTACAAATGACTGAATCCAGGCCTCGAAAGAGGCTACGGAGAAATCTCTTGTTCACCGAACTGCTCGCCCCATCGACGGAGGATCGCCGCCAGTTGCACGTGGCCGTGCTGCGTGGGCCGCTGGCCCCGGGCGTCGGGTCGGCCGGTGGCGAGTTCGATTCCTGGAACGCCTGGGAGCGCAGCGGGGCGCAGGCCTTGGCCTTTTACCTGACCGGTTGGGACGATGCGACGCTGCGGGCGATGGTCGCACGCATCCGCGCCTCGCAGTGGTGGGACCGTCCCGTGTGGGCCGAGGAGGCCGGCGCGCGGGCCGCCTGGCTGGACGGGGTAGGAAGCATCGAGCAGGCCCGCCAGGCTGGGGAGCGCGCGCTGGCCGTGCGCCGCAGCCTGAATCTCGAAGCGCAGGCCCTGCATTTCGACGAGCGAGTGTTGTACTTCCTGGTCCAGCGCGACGGGGCCGAGCTGCTGCCTGTGCGCGACCGTCACCTTGCTTCGCTGTATCACTATCCCGTGCTGGACATGCTGGCGCGCGAGGGCGAGGATCCCATGGTCGCGAGGGTGGCGCTCGTGCGCCGAGGCCTGCTGGAGCCTTCGCGGCTGATCGATCGCACGCGTCATTGCCGCTCTTGCGGTAGCGCCCATCTGCACTATCTCGATGTCTGCCCGCATTGCAGCAGCATCGAGATCCGCAAGTCGCCTTCCCTGCACTGTTTCACCTGTGGCCATGTCGCACCCGAGGCCGACTTCCGCGGGGAGTCCGGGCTGAGCTGCCCGAAGTGCGCGGCCCGTCTGCGCCACATCGGCGTGGACTACGACCGCCCGCTGACGCAACTAGCCTGCGCAAGTTGCCACCATGTCTTCGTCGAATCGGCCGTGCAAGCGCGCTGTCTGGACTGCAACACCACGGCCGAGCCCAGCGAGCTGGACGTGCACGAGATCAGCGCCCTGCGGCTGAGTGCCCAAGGCCGCGCCGCGCTGCGTGCCGGGCAGGTCCAGGAATCGATGGCGGCCCTCGACAGCGCCAACTACGTGGTGCCGACGGAGTTCCGCCAGCTCGTGAACTGGGCCCTGGCCGCCCGGTCGCGGCATGCGCAGATGCAGTTCGGCCTGATGATGGTGGAGTTCCTGAATGCGGCCGAATTCGTCGAGCGCCACGGCGCGGCGCGGGCTTACCTGATGCTCGATGAATTCGCCCGCCGTCTGCACGAGCTGCTGCGCGCCTCGGATGTGACCACACGCACGGCGGAGGAGCGGCTGTGGTTCTTCCTGCCTTTTTCGCAGGCCGCTGGGCTGGCCGCGCGTGTGCAGCATCTGCTGGACCAGCAGGCCCGTGCCGAGGGCGGTGTGGGCCTGCGCGCGCGCATCACCTGCCTGGCCGTGCCCGAGGACTTGCGCGCCGGCGACGACTGCGACCGCCTGATGCAGCGACTGGCCGAAGCCTGAGCATGTGGGAGCAAGCGGTTCATGCTTTCGGTACGCTCGTCCTGTCCACCAGTGAACAGGGCTGGCTGGAGATCGCCCTCAAATTCTTCCCCTTCGTGCTGCTGCTGGAGCTGCCGCTGTACGTCCTCGTGATGGCCGGCATCGTGCGTTTTGGCCTGCGCGAGCACCGACCCGACCGGCAGCGCGAACGCTATCCCAGGGTGTCCTGTCTGGTCACCTGCTATGCCGAAGGCGAGGATGTGCGCAAGACCATCCACAGCCTGGCTCAGCAGGACTATCCCGGATTCATCGAGATCGTCGTGATGGTGGACGGGGCCGTGCAGAACCGGGCCACGCTGGAGGCGGCCCGGCGCGCCCAGGATCTGGTCGCCGGCTTGCCGAGGCGGCAGCTCATCGTGCTGCCCAAGTGGCAGCGCGGCGGGCGGGTGTCCTCACTCAACGCGGGATTGCAGATCGCCACCGGCGAGGTGGTGATGGCGCTGGACGGCGACACCTCGTTCGACAACGACATGGTGCGCCACGCCACGCGACACTTCGACGACCCGCGCGTGGTGGGCGTGGCCGGCTGCCTGCGTGTGCGCAACGCCGGCCGATCGATGGTGACACGCCTGCAGGCGCTGGAGTACATGCTGTCCATCGGGGCGGGCAAGACCGGGCTGTCGGAGTTCAACCTCGTCAACAACATCTCGGGAGCCTTTGGCGTGTTCCGCACCGCCTTCATCCGCAACCTGGGCGGCTGGGATGCCGGCACCGCCGAGGACTTGGACATCACGCTGCGCATCAAGCAGTACTTCGGCCGCCACCCGGGCTTGCGCATCGTCTTCGATCCGCATGCCGTGGGCCACACCGATGCGCCCGACACCTGGCGCGGCTTCTTCCGCCAACGCCTGCGCTGGGATGGCGACCTGTTCTATCTGTATGTACGCAAGTTCCGCTACAACTTGCGTCCGCGGCTGTTGGGCTGGCCCAACTTCCTCTTTGTCACCTTCAACGGCCTGTTCCTGCAGGTGGTGATGCCCTTCATGATCGTGGCCTACACCGGGGTGCTGTTCTGGACGCTGCCCGCTGGCGCGGTGCTGGGGGTGCTCGGGTTCGTCTACGTCGTCTACCTGGCCGCCCTGGTGCTGTACTTCCTGCTGTATGTGGTGGTGGTGTCCGAACGGCCGCTCGAGGATCTGGCCTACCTGGGCTGGCTGGTGCCGTTCCCGCTGTTCGCCTTCGTCAACCGTGTGCACTGCTCGCTGTCGACGCTGCAGGAGATGTTCCTGAAGGCCCATCTCGATTCCTCGATGGCACCCTGGTGGGTGCTGCGCAAGACCAAGTTCTGATCATGCGGCGCATCTTGCTCGTCTGGCGGCATGCGGCGGCCCTGGTGCTGGGCCTGGCCGCCCTCGCGCCGGCTGCCCGGGCCGGCAGCCTGCCGCTGGCCGCCTGGGAAGCCCAGGCTCTGGACCAGGCCCTGGCACGCCGCCTGGCCCAGGCCGAGCTGGAGCAGCGCCTGCATCAGCGCGAGGCCGCGCAGGCGCTCGACGGTGCGCGGCTGCAGGCCGGGGCGGGGCTGGCCCGCGCACGCGAGGCCCTGACCGACACCACCGTGCGCCGCTACGAACGCGGCCAGGTTCAGCTTGGTGTGCGCTGGCCCTTGCTGGGCAGCCGGCTGGCCGCGCAGCGCGCCCTGGACGAGGCCGACACGGCCGTGGCAGCGGCCCGCCTGCGCGAGCAGGACGCGCGCCAGGCCGTGCGCACCGAGGTGCGCCGGGCCTACGTGGCCCTGGCCGCCGCGCAGGCTCGCGAGGC
>NZ_CALIND010000009.1:0-4811 GCF_938045175.1 uncultured Tepidimonas sp. | reverse complement strand
CACGCCCGTGACGGGGGCGGCGTTGGCGCACAATCACGGGCATCGACCCGCCTCCCAAGCTATGACGACCTACCTCTGGACCCCTCCGCCCGTGGCCGCGCTGGCTGTGCAGGGCAACGCTGCGCGCCTGCCGGTCAACCGCCTGTTCTTCGTCGGGCGTAACTACCACGCCCACGCCCGCGAGATGGGCGTGACCATCGACAAGACCACGGCGCGACCGTTTTATTTCACCAAATCGCCCGCGCACCTGCTGGCGTCGGGGGCGGTGTTGCCCTACCCGCCACAGACGCACGACTTCCACCACGAGGTCGAACTGGTAGCGGTGTTGGGCCGTGGCGGGTTCGGCGTCGCCGCCGAGCAAGCGCACGAGTTGATCTACGGCTATGCCGTGGGGCTGGACATGACGCGTCGCGACGTGCAGCAGCGCCTGCGCGACAAAAGCCACCCCTGGTGCCTGGGCAAGGACGTGGAGGGCAGCGCCGTCTGCGGCGCGGTACGGCCGATGCCGGGCACCGTGCTGACGGGCGGCGAGATCGCGCTCGAGGTCAACGGCGTCGTGCGCCAGCGCGCCGACCTGGGCGATCTGATCTGGAACCTGCGCGAGCTGATCGCGGACCTGTCGCAGTTCTACCACCTGCAACCCGGGGACGTGATCTACACCGGCACACCGGAAGGCGTGGGCCCGGTGCAGCCCGGCGACCGGCTGCACGGCCGCGTGCAGGGGGTGGGCGAGGTGGCGCTGACCCTCGGCCCGGTGCGCCAGCCCACCGGGGTCGACCCGGCCCCACGCGCGGCGTCGGCGGTCCTGCCCGGTCGCCTCGCGGCGCTCGATTACCTGGGTCGTATGCTGTCGCTGGCGGAGCGGCGCGGCAGCACCGTCACGGTGATGGTGGTCGCTATCGATGACGTGGCGGGCGACCGTACCCATGACGCGACCGACGCCGAGCGGCTGATCGCCCAGCGGCTGGCGTCGCGCCTGCGCACCCACGAATTGCTCGCCCACTGGGAGCCGGGGCAGTTCCTCGTCGTGCTGCCGGACGCGGACACCGCCAGCGCGCTGGTGCTGGCCAGTGACCTGCGCCAGTGCGCCGCTGCAGCCGAGGCGACCGGGCCATCGCCGCAGCCGCGCAGCGTGAGCATCGGGCTGCACAGCCGTCGCCCCACCCCGGACCAAGACCTGCGTGAACTGGCCGCCGAGATGGTGGTCGCGGCGCAGCGCGTGCTGGAGGTCACTCAGGCCAACGGCCCCGGGCGCATCGAAATCGAACCTTGAGCCGCCGCTTCAGCGCAGGGCCGCGGCCCACTGCACCAGCGCATCCAGCGCGGCGCGGCCGGCGCGCGCATTGGGGTGGTTGACGATGGCGACCAGCACGCGGCGCTGACCGTCGGCCCCGTGCACATACCCAGCGAGCGCCTGCACGTCGGCCAGACTGCCGGTTTTCAGGTGCGCCACGCCGCGGCCCATGGCGCTGCGCCGCAGCGTGCCATCCACGCCCGCGATGGGCAGGGACGCCATCAGCTCGGGCATCCAGGGGCTGGCGTACACCCACTGCAGCAGTCGCGCCAGCGCCAACGCCGTGGCGCGCGCCTCGCGGCTCAGCCCCGCCCCGTTGTCGATCTGGGGCGGCGGCACGTCGGGGCCGATACGGGTGCGCCACCAGTCGCGCAGCACGGAGCGGGCGGCCTCGAACGTGGCGGGCGCGGTTGGCCCTTGGGCATTCGCCCCCGCAGGCCCAACTCCCTGGGTGGCCGTCGCGGCAGCCAGCGTCAGCAGCAACTGCTGCGCCATCACGTTGTTGCTGAACTTGTTGACATCACGCACCACATCGGCGAGCGGCAGCGATTCGAACACCAGGCGCGGCGTCAACCCAGCAGGAACCGTGCCCTCACGCACGCGCCCGTCCAGCCCACCCCCCAATTGGGCCCACATGCCCGCCATGGCACGCGCGGCAAAGCGCTCCGGCTCGGGGTAGGCGAGCGGCCAGATGCGCTCGCCGCAAGCCAGCGGATAGCGCCCCGCGAAGCGCGGACGGCGCGCGTCGGACCAATCCGCCTGCAATGCTGCGCGCCAGTCACCGCACGGCCCATCGGCCAACGGCACCGTGCCCGGCACGGTCACCTCGGCCAAGGGGGGATCGGCCAGCACGCGGGCCACGCCCGCGGCCGCATCGGGCACGAAGGTCCACACCTGCGTCCGAAAATTGACCAGCAGCGCGTCCGGCGCGGCGTTGTAGGGGCGCAGCGGCTCGCCGTCGAACGCGGCTGGGTCGTGCGGCGGCAGCGCAAACGCGCTGCGATCCAGCACGATGTCGCCGCCGATGTGCCGAATCCCCAACCCCTGCACCCGCCGCAGCAGCAGCCACAGGCGCTCCGTCACCAGCTTGGGGTCGCCCTCGCCGCGCAGATACAGCGATCCCGCCAATACCCCCTCGCGCACCGGGCCGTCGGTATAGACCGCCGTGCGCCAGGTGTATGCGGGCCCCAGCCAATCGAGTGCTGCAGCGGTGGTCACCAGCTTCATGACCGAAGCGGGGTTCATCGGCGCCTCGGCTCGGTGCGCGAGGTACGTCTGCCCTCCCGGCACCGCATCGGCCACCACGACCGCCAGCGCCGCCGGCGGCACCCCGGCGCGCTCGAGCGCCTGCTGGACGGCGGGGGGCAGGACTTGGGCCGCGGCTTGCACGCCTGCTGCGGCCAGCATTAGTGCCCCCGCGGCGCGCACGCGGCAGCCCCAACCCAGACATGACCATCGATACCGATCGGACAGCACGCCCCAGAAACGCATCCCCGCTTCCTCTCAAAAAGGCCGGCACCGCGCCGCCGCCGGCCGGCTACTGAGTGTACGGACAGAACCGCGGCCTGCGCTGCGGACCGCGACCCACGGATAATTCCCTACCATGAATGGCAGCAGACCCCTATCCCCGCCGGCGCTGGCCCGCTGGCTGGCGGTGGATACCAGCACGGACCGGCTCAGCGTCGCCGTGGGCGCGGCGGGTGCCGCCGCGCCACTCGCACAGCACGACGGCCCCGGGGGGCCCCATGCGTCGGTGGCGCTGCTGCCTGCCATCCGTGCCCTGCTGCAGACCGTGGGCTGGTCGCTGGCCTCCTTGGATGGCATCGCCTTTGGCCGCGGGCCGGGGTCGTTCACCGGGCTGCGCACCGCCTGCGCGGTGGTGCAGGGCCTGGCGGTGGCCGCGCGGCCCGGGGGCATCCCGGTGTTGCCCCTCGACACCCTGCTGGCCGTGGCCGAAGCCGCGCGCCACGACCACGCGCCGGATGCGCGCGCACTGCGCGTGGTGGCCGCGCTCGACGCTCGCATGGGCGAGGTTTACGCGGCGGTCTATGACTGGCACGCCGAGCGGGGGTGGACGACGGTGGCACCCGCGCACCTGACACCCCCGGAGGATGTCTCCTGGGCCGCGGACGCGACATCCCCGGTGCTGCTCGCAGGCAACGTGCGTCCGGTCTATGGCGAGCGGCTGCCTACGGCCTGGCAGCACCGGGGCGTGCCGACCCACCCCAGCGCGACGGCCTTACTGCGCCTGGCGGCCGCGGGCGTGGCGGCCGGCCAGTGTGTGCCGGCGGCGGCGGCGCAACCCCTGTACGTGCGCGACAAGGTGGCGCTGACCACCACCGAACAAGCCGCGCTGCGAGCGCAGCGCGCCAGCGCATGAGTGCCCCTTCGTCGCCCCCCGTGGTGGGCACACCCGCCCAGCGGGCCGAACGCGCGGTCTGGCGCGCCATGACGCTCGCCGACATCCCGCTGCTGGCGGAGGTGGCCAAGACCGCCCACGCCCACCCGTGGCGGGCACGGCACTTCGAAGACTCGCTGGCCACCGGCCACTGGTGCCGTGTGCTGACGTTGCCCCCAGACCCGACAACCGACCCGCCCCAGTGGGTGTACGCGCCGCGTACCCCGCAGGGGCACTGGCTGCTGGGCAGCCTGGTGGCCATGCGCGGCGTGGACGAAGCGCACCTGCTCGACGTCACCGTCACGCCCGCCCACCAACGCCATGGCTGGGGCCGCTGGATGCTGCAGGCGCTCATCGGCTGGGCACGCGAGCAGGGGGCCGCCTGTGTGTGGCTGGAGGTGCGCGCGAGCAATACGCCCGCGCGCACCCTCTATACCGCCATGGGCTGGCAAGCGGTGGGCGTGCGCCGGGGGTACTATCCGGATGGCGCGCACCGGCGCGAGGATGCCATCGTGATGCGGCTGGACCTGCTGCCCCCACCCCCGACGGAGGCCCATTGATGGCCACCACGCTACCCCGCGCCTTGCCGCACCTAGATGAGCGCCAGACCGCCATGCTGGCCGAGATGGGCATCGCCCCGTGGTGGGCACCGCGTGCGCTGCTGCCGCAGCCACGCGTGGCGACGGCAGCGGCCGAACGCGCACCCGAACCACCCGTGCTACCGCGCCCGCCCGCGGCAACGCCTGCCACCCCCCCCGCCGTTCCCCCGACGTCCCCGAACAGGCCGACCGTGGCGCCGCCACCGATGGCCACCGCCGCCCCTATCCGCCCCCACGCCGCCGCCGCTGCGTTGGACATCGACGCCCTGGACTGGGACGCGCTGCACGCCGCCATCCACGCCTGCCAGCGTTGCGCGCTGGCGGGTTGCCGCCAGCGGGGGGTGCCCGGCGTGGGAGACCGGCGGCCGGACTGGCTGATCGTGGGCGAAGCCCCGGGCGAAGAGGAGGACCGCCAAGGCGAACCGTTCGTCGGCCGGGCCGGGCAATTGCTCGACCGCATGCTCGCCGCCATGGGGCTGCGGCGCGGGCAGGGGGTCTATATCGCCAACGTCATCAAATG
>NZ_CALIND010000008.1:0-5740 GCF_938045175.1 uncultured Tepidimonas sp. | reverse complement strand
GCGCACGCTGCCGTCGGCAGCCGTCATTTCATCGGGGGCAGGGGACAGTCTCGTCATCGCAGGCTCGCTCGGGGCATTGGGTGCCGTCGGTTCTCTTTCATCCGTACTTGGGGTCGACCTCACCGGGGCGGCAGCAAAAACCGCGCCAGACCCGGTGCGGCGCGCGCCGCGGCTGATTCATGAAACTGACATCCAGGCGCATTATCGTGATGGCTGGTCTGTTTCGAACCGTGCTCCCATGATACTGAGCGTGCCTGCACCATCGGCGCCTCCCGACCCCAACAGCGTGCGCGCCCTGCTGAGCGCGGGTGGGCTGCACACGCACGTGCAGCCGATCGTCGATCTGGCCGCGCGGCGGGTGGTGGGCCACGAGGCGCTGGTTCGCACGCCGCCCGGCTGCGCTTGGCGCAGCCCCGACACCCTGTTCGCAGCGGCGCGCCGCGAGGGCTGCACGCTCGAGTTGGAACACGCCTGTGTACAACTGGCGCTGGCACGGCGCAGCACGGAACCCGGCATCGGGCAGTTGTTCGTCAACCTCAGCGCCGATGCGCTCGTGCACGGTGCGCTGCAACAGTGGCGGGGTGGCCCGGCAGAACCCTCGACGATGACGGCCAATGCTGGCGGCGGGACGGCGGGAGACTTGTCGGGCGTCGTGCTCGAATTGACCGAGCACCAACTGGTGCACGACGTCGACGCGGTGCAGGCGGCGCTGTCGGAGTGGCGTGCCGCCGGTGCCGCCCTGGCACTGGATGATTTTGGCGACGGCCGCTCCAGCCTGCGCTTGTGGTCGGAGCTGCGGCCCGAGTTCGTCAAGATCGACAAATATTTCGTACGCCACGTGCACCTGGAGAGCCACAAGCTCAAGACGTTGCGCGCGCTGCAGCAGCTGGCCGAAACGTTTGGCTCGCGTCTCATCGCCGAGGGGGTGGAAGAGACCGACGAACTGATGGTGCTGCGCGACATGGGTATCCCCTTGGTACAGGGCTACCTGCTGGGGCGGCCCCAAGCCACGCCGCGCACCCTGGTGCCGGAGGAAGCGCTCACCGTGCTGCGCAGCCGGGAGATCGCGGTCCTGCCACAGGAGCGCCAGATCGGCAATCGTGGCTTGACGGCACGGTCCCTGCTCATCGACGCACCGGCGCTCGACGCCCATGCCAGCCACGACGAAGCGATGGCGATGTTTCGACGCCACCCGGACCTGCATGCGTTCGCCCTCGTGGACAAAGGCCGCCCGATCGGGTTGATCACGCGCCAGACCATGCAGGAGCTGGCGCTGCAAAACCGCTATTTCCGCGAGCTGTACGGACGCCGACCGTGCCGGGTGCATGCCAACAAAGACCCGTTGTGCGTGGACATCCACACCCCCATCGAGCAGCTCACTCAAGTGCTGATGTCGCCCGACCAGCGCTACCTGCGCGACGGCTTCATCATCACCGAAAACGGTCACTACGTCGGCATGGGCACGGGTGAACAGCTGGTGCGGCGCGTCACCGAAGCGCGCATCGAGGCCGCGCGCCACGCCAACCCACTGACCTTCCTGCCGGGCAACGTGCCGCTGACCCAACACATCGAGCGCCTGCACCAACACGGCGCACCGTTTGCGGCCTGCTACGCCGACCTCAATCACTTCAAGGCGTTCAACGACCATTACGGTTACTGGCGCGGCGACGAGATGATCCGCACCCAGGCCCGCTGCTTGAGCGAGGCGTGCGATCCGCGGCGCGACTTCATCGGCCACGTGGGCGGCGACGATTTCGTGCTGCTGATGCAAAGCCCCGACTGGCGCGAGCGCCTCGAGCGCGCGGTGCAGCAGTTCAACCAGGCGGCGCGCGAGCTTTACGACGAAGAGGCGATCGAGGCTGGCGGCATCCATGCCGAGGATCGGCACGGTGTGATGCGCTTTCATGGCTTTACCACGGTCAGCATCGGCGTCGTGGTGGTGCACCCTGGCCGCCTGCGCAGCGCAGAGGACGTGGCCAACACCGCCGCCGTTGCCAAACACCACGCCAAGCAGGCCCGACTGGGCATTTACGTGCTGGATGAGCGGGCGGCGCCGGACGGACAAGCGCCCGAGCCCGCGACGGCCGGGGGACACGCACCCGCTCAGTCCGGCGCTGACGTCAGCCAGTAGCGGCGCACCCGCTGGCGCTCGCACGACAGGCTGGCGCTGGCTTCGCTGCGCCAGGTAATCGCGCCACAGGTGGCCGTGTTGGCCCAGGTGAGCGAGCGCTCCTGCAAACGCTGCACCACATCTGGGTGAGGGTGTCCATAGCGGTTGCGCCAGCCCGACTGAATGGCCACCGCCGCCGGCTGCAGCCTGTCCAGCCACGCCGCACTGGTCGAGGTGCGGCTGCCGTGGTGGGCCGCCACCAGCAAGCCCGCGCGCAGGTGCGGATAGGCGGCGATCAACGCCGCTTCCTCCGCCTGCGTGATATCACCGGTCAGCAACGCGGCCTGCTCACCGCTGCCGACCAGCAGCACGCACGAGCGGGCATTGTCGCCATCGGGCCCGGGTGCACCATACTCTGGTGTCGGTGGATGCAAAAAGACAAACCGCACCCCATCCCACTCCCAGCTGGCGCCCGCGGCGCAGTGCTGCACTGGAATCGACACCCGAGGGGCGGCGTCGAACGAGGCCCACCATTGCGCGCCGGGATACCGTCGCGCCAGCGTCGCCATCCCTGCGGCATGGTCGCTGTCGTCGTGACTGATGACGATCGCCGTTGGCTGCGCGCCCAGCGCGCGCAGCCAGGGCAGCAGCACACGCTCGGCCGCATCGCTGCGCCCCAGCGGCGGGCCGCTGTCGAACACCAGCGTGTGGCGCGCCGTGCGCACGATGGCGGCACTGCCCTGACCGACATCGGGCAGCAGCACCTCGAACGCCCCGTGTGCGGGGGCGGGCGGCTGAAACGCTAGCGCAGGCCACAGCAACCACGCGCCCCACGCGCGCCAGCGCCAGGGCAGCCGCCACACCAGCAGCACCGCGCCCAGGCACGCCAGCGCCGCCAGCGGCAGCGGCACCGCGGGGCGCTCCCACACCGCCCAGGGCCATTGCGCCATCCCATGCAACAGCACCATCAGTGCCCGTGCCAGCCACGCGGCCCAGTCCCACAGCAGGGGCAGCATCACGCCCGCCAAGGCCAGCGGCGTGAGTACCAGCGTCACCCACGGTATGGCCACCGCATTGGCCACCAGCCCGACGAGCGAGACCTGTCCGAACAACAACAAGGTCAGCGGCGCCAGCGCCACCGTGATGAGCACCTGCACGGTGAGCAACTGGCGCAGCGCCTGCCATGCCCGCGCCGCCATGCTGACCTCTGGCGCGGGGGCGGGACCCAGGCCGAACAGCACCCCCACCGCCACGAAACTCAACCAAAACCCCGGCTGCAGCACAGCCCAAGGGTCGATCGCGAGGGCCGCCGCCATGGCCGCGAGCCAGACCGCCGGCCACGGCCAACGACGACCGCTGAGCTGCAGCGCCACCACCACCGCCAGCATCGTCACCGTGCGCTGTGCCGGTACCCCCCAGCCCGCAAACAGCGCATACGCCAGCGCCAGCCCCACCCCGCCCACGCCCGCCGCGACGGGCACGGGACAAGTCAACAGCCACCGCGGCCAGCGGCGCCCGACCGCGCGCCACACCACCCCCACGACCGCCGTGGCGAGCACAGCAAACATCGTCACATGCAGGCCGGAAATGGCGACCAAGTGCGCCACGCCCGTCGCCCGGATGGCCGCCCAGTCGGCCGCCGGGATGGCCCCCTGGTCACCCGTGACCAGGGCGGCGATCAGACCGGTCGCGGCAGCGCCGTTGGGCGCCGCCAACCGCTCGACAATCGCGTCGCGCACCAGCGTGCGCGCCCGCGCGACCGGGTGGCGCCACTGCTCATCGTGCAAGGGGTGCGGCGCCGCCCAGCGACCGCTGTGGAGCACGCTGCCGGTGGCGGCCACTCCCTCGCGCCACAGCCATGCCTCGGCATCGAAGCCGTACGGATTGGCCAACCCCCGGGGTGCCCGCAGCCGCAGCCAGCCGCGCCACGTCTGCCCCGGCATGACGCGCGGCGGCCCCACGCGCGAGTCGCCACCCGGCGCCAGGCGCCATGTCAAGCGAACGACGCCGGCGATCGGCACGGCATCTCCCTGCGGGGTGTGGGCAGACAACAGGGTGGCGTCGAACACCACACCGTCGGCGTGTCGCGCCGGCAGGTCTTGAACGCGCCAGACGGCCTGCACCGTCGCGCCATCCCAGGCCCGGGCCAACACCCGCTGGGTGTGGTCCACGGCGCGGCCGCCGGTGCTGGCAAAAGCCAGCAACGCCGCGGCGCACCCCACGGCGACGGTGGGCCAGCGTGATTGGCGCCCTCGCCCGATCGCCAGCGCCAGCAAGACCGCCCCCACTGCCGCTACCGCGCCGTAGGCAAGCAAAGGCCACAGGGCCGGTTGTGCCAGCTGCGCTAGGGTACCCGCGACCCAGCCCAGCAACGCGGGCACCCACAGCCGACGCACGCCCCACCACGGTGACGCCTCCACGACACCCTCCCCTCTGGTCAACCGCCAGGCCCCGCAGCGCGCTGGCACCGTGGGCGGTTTGCGGCATTATCGCGGGCATGCGTCTGCACATCCGCCACCTGACCCGCTACCGGTACGAACACCCCGTGGTGTCGTCGCAACATGTGGCCATGTTGTGCCCCCGCGACGGCTTCGGGCAGCGACGACTGTCGCACACCCTACAGATCGACCCTGCACCGGCACAGCGGCACGACGACATCGACGCCTACGGCAACCGCCGCACCCACTTTGCCATCGCGCAGCCCCACACCGAGCTGGACGTGCTGGCCGAGTCGATGGTCGAAACCCAGCCGCCCGCCCAACCGACCGATGATCAGCCGTGGGAAGCGCTGCAGCACCAGCTGCAGCGCGGCGCGGATGCCACCTCCCGCGTGCTGCAGCCGTACACGATGGCTTCGCCACATGTGGGGCCTGACGCACTGGGCGACCCAGCGTTGCGCGCCTACACGCTGCAAAGCCTCGTCCCGGGGGGCGGCTGGTTAGATGGCTGCCGCGATCTGGCCACGCGGCTGCACCGCGACTGGACGTATGCCCCCGGCAGCACGCGGGTCGATACCCCGCCGCTGCAGGCGTTTCGCCAGCGTGCGGGCGTGTGCCAGGACTACGCGCACGTGATGATCGCGGCGCTGCGCGCGCTGGGCTTGCCGGCACGGTATGTCAGCGGCTACGTCTGGAACGAACCGCCACCTGGCCAGCCGCGGCTGCTGGGGGCCGATGCGTCGCACGCTTGGGTGGCCGTCCCCCATGCGGGGCGCTGGTTTCACCTCGACCCCACCAACCACCGCTGGGGCTGGGACCGACCGGATGAGGGTTTCGTCACCTTGGCGTTTGGCCGGGACTACGGCGACGTCTCGCCACTGCGCGGCACGCTACAGGGTGGCGGCGCGCACACGCTGGAGGTCGCGGTCAGCGTCACCGCCGCCAGACCATGACCCGTGGCAGTGCGGGTGACTAGAATCGGGCGGCGAAGGAGTACCACACATGAGTGTTTACACCCGCCTGCAACACCTCGGGCTGACCCTGCCCCCCGTGGCGGTTCCCGCTGCGGCTTACGTGCCTTTCGTCCAAACGGGTCGGCTGGTCTTTTTGAGCGGCCACATCGCCAAACGCGACGGCAAACCTTGGGTGGGCCAGCTGGGTCTGACCATGACCACCGAAGAGGGCCAGGCCG
>NZ_CALIND010000007.1:0-12488 GCF_938045175.1 uncultured Tepidimonas sp. | reverse complement strand
GGTGGCGATCCTGGACCGCGAGGCACCGGGCGTGACCCTGCGCGTGCTGCCCCTGACGACGCGCGATCCGCGCCCGCTGCTGGAAGACGGTGGGGTCGATCTGGCGATCGGCTACTTTCCGGGCGTGCTGGCGGAGCTGGGCGCCACCCACTTGCAGGAGCAGGCGCCGCGCTTTCTGTCGCGGCGCCTGTATGAGGGGCACTACGTGGTCGTCATGCGCCGCGGGCATCCGCTGGCCCGGGGGCCGCTGACGCTCGACGCGTATTGCGCGGCCCGTCACCTGCTGGTGAGCTTTTCCGGGCGGCCGTTCGGTTTCGTCGATGAGGCGCTGGCTGCGCGCTCGCGCCGCCGGCGTATCGTGCTGACCGTCAATCAATTTTTTACCGCTGGGCAGGTCGTCGCGACGTCAGACCTGCTGACGGTGTTGCCGCGCCACTTTTTGAGCAGCACCGGTCGGGCGGCCGAGCTGGCGGTGCAGCCGTTGCCGATCGAGGTGCCGGCGGTGCACGTGGACATGCTGTGGCACCGCTCGCGCGAGGTCGGCAGCGCCCAGCGCTGGTTGCGCGAAGCGGTGGTACGCGCGGTCGCCGCGGCCCCCCACGAGGACGCCTGCTGATGCGCCTGCAACTGTTGTCCGACCTGCATCTGGAGGTCAACCCGGATTTCGTGCCGATGCCGGCGCCCGGTGCCGACGTGCTCGTGCTGGCGGGTGACATCGGCTCGTACCAGCGCCGCAGCGACGGTTCGGTGTGGGCAGAGCCCGACTGGGGTTTGCGCGCCTTTTCACCCTTGCCGCAGTATGGTGCCTGGCCGACCCCGGTGCTGTACGTGCCGGGCAACCACGAATACGACGGGCTGGACTGGGACGAAGCGCACGCTGCGCTGCGTGCCACCTGCGAGCGGCTGGGCATTGTTTGGCTGGAGCGCGAGGCGACCGTGATCGACGGCGTGCGCTTCGTGGGCACGACGCTGTGGGCCGACTACGACGCGCTGGCCGAGGTGCCGCTGCTGCGCCGTGGGCGGCCACGGCCGATCGCCGATGCGCAGGCCCACCGCTTGCGGCAGCGCGAGCGCGCGTTTCGAGCAGCCAATTTTTACCTGACCAAAATGGCCACGCAACGCGCCGGTTGCTTGTTCGACGCCGCCGCCATGCGCGAGGAGGCCCTGCGCTGCCAAGCATGGTTGCGCGCGGCGCTGGCCGCGCCGTTCGATGGCCCCACCGTGGTGGTGACGCACTTTGCGCCTTCCCTGCGCAGCGCGGATCCCCGCTATGGCCTGCAGCCGGGTACGGCGGGGTTTTGCAATGCGCTCGACGAGCTGCTTGCGCAGGCGGACCTCTGGTTGCACGGTCACCTGCACTGCCGACACGACTACCGCGTGGGCCGCTGCCGGGTGGTGGCCCAGCCGCTGGGGTATGCCGACAAGGACGAGCAGGCCGGCTTCGATCCGACCAAGCTCATCGACGTGCCGCCCCCGCACGCACGGGTGCCTGGGGCCGCCGGCGGCGGGTGATAATGCGCGCCGGGGTATGGCATCCATGTTGAAGCGCATTCGCGTCGAAGACGTCCGCCTGGGCATGTTCATCCACGGGTTTGCCGGATCGTGGCTGGATCATCCGTTTTGGCGCAACCGGTTTTTGCTCGACGATCCCGAGGATCTGCGCCGCATTCGCGCCAGTGCCGTGCGGGAGGTCTGGATCGACGTGGCCCAGGGCGCAGACGTGGCCGACGATGCCGTGGTGACCGCCGAGGCGCCCGACGCCGCCGAGGTAGAGTCGCCCGCTGCCGTTGCGGCGCCGAGGCCCGCAGACCTCGCTCCCACTCCCCACGATGTCGAACTGCAGCGTGCGCACCGATTGCTGCACAGCGCCCGCGATGCGGTGGCCAGCATGTTCCGCGATGCGCGCATGGGGCGCGCGATCGACCGCCAGGTCATGCAGGCGGTGGCGGCCGACATTGCGGACTCGGTCACGCGCAACGGGGGGGCGCTCATCAGTTTGGCGCGTCTGAAGACCGCCGACGACTACACCTACCTGCACTCGGTGGCGGTGTGCGCGCTGATGGTGGCGCTGGCGCGCCAGCTTGGCCTGCCGGACGAGCAGGCGCGCGCGGCGGGCTTTGCTGGCCTGCTGCACGACGTGGGCAAGATGGATATTCCGCTGGAGATCCTCAACAAGCCTGGCAAGCTCACGGACGACGAATTTGCCATCGTGCGTGAGCACCCGCGCCGTGGCTGGCAGCGGCTGCGTGATGCGGGCATCACGGACGACGTGGCGCTGGACGTGTGCCTGCACCACCACGAGCGCATGGATGGCAAGGGCTACCCCGACGGACTGGCCGGTGAGGCGATCACGCTCGTGGCCCGCATGGGCGCGGTGTGCGACGTGTATGACGCGATCACGTCCAACCGGCCGCATAAGGCGGGCTGGGACCCGGCCGAGTCGCTCAAGCGCATGGCGTCGTGGCAAGGGCATTTCGACACGCGGGTATTCCAGGCGTTCGTGCGCAGCCTCGGTATTTACCCCACGGGGTCGCTGGTGTTGTTGAGCAACGGGCGCTTGGCCGTGGTGACCGAGCAGTCGCCTGACAGCCTGCTCAAGCCCGTGGTCAAGACGGTGCTGTCGACCCGCTCGGGGGAGCGGGTCGTGCCCGAGCGCATCGACCTGTCGGCGCCGGGCTGCCGCATCACCATCGTGCAGCGCGAAGACCCGGCGCAATGGAAGATTCCGGACCTCGACGAAATCTGGTCTGGCATCCCTGGTTTGGGTCGGGCCTGAGGCACTGCTGCGAAGCCCCCAGCTCAGGCGGCCATCGGCTCCAGGGCCCGTGCGGCCGCCTCGCGCAGCGCGCGAGTCAGTCGCGCCAGCACGTCCGAATCCAAGTTCCAGCAGTGCCAGTACAGCGGCACCGTGTAATGGCTGTCCGGTGCCACGTCCACCAACGTCCCCGCCGCCAGCGCCGGGCCCGCCACCAGTCGGGGCACCACGGTCACGCCCCAACCGTCCAGTGCGGCGCGCACCTGCCCCTCGGACGACGGCACGTGGCACTGCTGCAGCCCGACTTGCGTCAGTCCAAACGTTTGGCAGACAAAGTCGCGTTGCAGATCGTCCTTGCGGTTGAAGGCGACGAAGGGTACGCGGTGGAAGTTGTGGCGCGTCAGCCGCCCCTGCAGCGCGCTGGCGGCGAACGCCGGGCTGGCGACGGCCACGTACGCCATCCGGCCCAGGGGCTCGAGCCGACAGCCGCGCAGTGGCTGCGCCAGCGACGTCACGCAGCCCATGACCTGCCCCTCGCGCAGCCATTCGTGGGTGAAGTCCTGGTCGTCGTGGATGATTTCCAACGGTACGCCATCGCGCACCAGCGGCGTGACCGCGGGCAGCGCCCAGCTCGCGATGCTGTCGGCGTTGATCGCCACCGAGACGCGGCCTTCGTCGCGCGCGCGATGCGCCAGCGTCGGGGCTAGCTCGCGCAAGTCGTGCTCCAGGTCCGCGCGCAGCAGGCGCATCATCTTGGCGTGCTTGATCAGCAACTGGCCTGCGGGCGTGGGCTTGAGCGGGCGGCTGCGCACCAGCAGCACGGTGCCGACTTGCGCCTCCAGCGAGCGCAGCCGCTGCGAGACGGCTGACTGCGTGATGGACAGCCGCTGCGCGGCGCGCTCGAAGCCGCCCTCTTCGACGATCGCCGCCAGGCATTCGAGCGCATCGGGGTCGAAGGGGGTGCTCATGGTTGCTCCATTAGATGGGCTGATGTTACCGCCGTTTGGTGAATGATGCTTTATCTTTGTCGTGGGCTCGCGCACACTTGCGCCCATGTTGGGGGGTCGCTTGGGCCGCGCGCGGGCGCGCAGCGACCGCCGCAGGAGACGACGGATGCGAGTGGTGGTTTTGGGGGCCGGCATCATCGGCACATCGACGGCGTGGCACCTGCTGCAGCGCGGGCACGAGGTGGTGCTGGTGGACCGCCAGCCCGACGCGGCGCTGGAGACGAGTTACGCCAACGCGGCGCAGATTTCGGTGAGCTACTGCGAGCCGTGGGCCAACCGGCAAGCGCCGCTGAAGGCGCTCAAGTGGATGTTCGACAAGCAAGCCCCGCTGTTGTGGCGCCCCCAGTGGGACGTGGCGCAATGGCGCTGGTTGCTGCAGTTTCTGGGCCAGTGCACCGACCGTGCGTTCGAGCGCAACGTGGCGCAGCTGGTGTCTCTGGGGGCGTACAGCCATGCCACCCTTAAGCGCATGATCGTCGAGGCCGGCATCGACTATCCGCGCAGCGAGCGCGGCATTGCGCACGTCTACACCGATGCCCGCGCGTTCGAGGAAGCGGCGCAGGCCGCTGAGCTGATGCGGCGTTACGGCGTGCAGCGGCGCGTCGTCAGCCGCGAGGAGCTGCTGCGTATCGAGCCGGCCCTGCAGGCCGCGGGCGACCAGGTGGTGGGCGGCACCTACACGCCGACCGACGAACATGGCGATGCGCGCGTGTTCACGCAGGCGCTGGCGCGCCGGTGCGCCGAGCGTGGGGCCGAATTGCTGTTTGGCCACGATATCGAGCGGCTGGAGGTGGTCGGCGGCGCGGTCCAGCGGGTGCACTTGCGCGCCCGCGCGGACGGCACCGTGCGCGCGCTGCAGGCCGATGCGTTCGTGGTGGCCTGTGGCTCATACACCACGCCGTTGTTGGCGACGGTGGGCATTCGCGTGCCCATTTACCCGGGCAAGGGCTACAGCGCCACGTTGGCGCTGCGCGATCCGGCGCGCGCGCCGCAGGTCAGCCTGCTCGACGACGGACGCAAGATCGCGATGTCACGCCTGGGCGACCGGTTGCGTGTGGCCGGGACGATCGAGCTGGCGGGGTTCGATCTGCGCTTGGACACGCCAGTGGCGCGGGCGCGCTGCCACATGCTGCTGCAGCGCATCGAAGAGCTGTTTCCGGGCGTGGCCGACACGCGCACGCCCGAGCAAGGCGGCGAGCCGCATTTCTGGTGTGGCCTGCGCCCGGCCACGCCGACCAATATTCCGCTCATCGGCCGCTTGCCGCTGCAGCGGCTGTGGATCAACGCCGGCCACGGCACGCTGGGGTGGACGCACGGCGCGGGCTCCGGGCGCGCGCTGGCCGAGCTCATGAGCGGCCAGCGGCCGGCCGTGGCGATGGATTTCGTCGGCTTCGAGAGCCGTCGCCGAGCGGCGACGGCAGCATCGGCTCCCTCGGCCGCGGCGTGAGCGCGCCGCCTTGCGATCCTGCAGCCGCCACCGCCGGTGGTGGGGGCATGGCGGTAGCGGGCGGTGCGCCGTTGTGCGGCGCGGCACAATCGGGTCCCATGTTCGATCCTGTGCCCGAGCGGTTTCGGGCCGCTCTTGGGCGCTTTGCCACCGGCGTGACCATCGTCACCACCCGGGCGGCGGACGGCGCACCGGTCGGCCTGACCGTCAGTTCCTTCAATTCCGTCTCGCTCGAGCCCCCGCTGGTGCTCTGGAGCCAAGATCTGCGCTCGCGCGCGCTGCCGGTCTTCGAGCGCGCGTCGCACTACGCGATCCACGTGCTGAGTGCGGAACAACAGGCGCTGGCGGAGCGTTTCGCCAGCCGTGACGTGGACCGCTGGGCGGGCGTCGACTGGCAGCCCGGCTTGGGCGGCGTGCCGTTGTTGCCGGGGGTGGCTGCGGTGTTCGAGTGCCGCAGCCGCAGCCGTTACCCGGAGGGCGATCACGTGATTTGGGTGGGCGAGGTGCTGCGTTGCGCCCACGACGCTGCCGCCGCGGTGCTGCTGTACCATGGCGGGCGCTTCCACATCCATCCCACGCCGTGACGACCGCCGTCCTGACCCCACCGCAGCGCAAGACCCGGCTCGACACCCTCGCGGTGTCGTTGCTCATCGCGTGTTGCGCGTTTTGGGGGTTTCAGCAGATCCTGATCAAGTTTGCTGGGCGCGAAATCGCGCCGCTGTGGCAGGCGTCGATGCGCATGTGGGGTGCCACGGCGCTGCTGTGGCTGTGGTGCCGCTGGCGCGGGGTGGCGTTGTTCGAGCGCGACGGCTCGCTACGCGGTGGGTTGCTGGTGGGCACGCTGTTTGCGGCGGAGTTCGTCTTCATCTACCTGGGTCTGCAGTACACCAACGCCTCGCGGTTGACGGTCTTTCTCTACACCAGCCCGTTCTGGGTGGCGCTGCTGGTGCCGCGTTTCGTGCGTGCCGAGGCGCTGCGGCGCACGCAGTGGATCGGTCTGTGTCTGGCTTTTATGGCCGTGGCGGTGGCGTTTGGCGAGGCGCTGCTGCGGCCCGGGATGCCGGGCCAATGGATCGGCGACGCCATGGGGCTGGCCGCGGGGCTCTTTTGGGGTTTGACCACGGTGGCGATTCGCACCACGCGCATCGCCACCGTGTCGGCGGAGAAATGCCTGTTCTACCAACTGGGTGTCACAGCCGTGGCGGCCCCGCTGCTGTCGCTGGCCCTGGGCGAGACGTGGTCGCTGGACTATTCTGCGTTGGCCTGGGGGGCGGTGTTCCTGCAAACCGCAGTGGGGGCGTTTGCCAGCTACTTGGCCTGGATGTGGATGCTGCGCCACTATCCCGCGACGCAGCTGTCCACCTTTACCTTCCTGACGCCGCTGTTTGCGCTGGTGTTTGGCGTGCTGTTGTTGGGCGAGCCGTTGACGCTACAGCTCGTGTTGGCACTGGCTGGGGTGGCGCTGGGCATCGTGCTGGTCAGTCGGCGCTGACAGGCCACTGTGCCCGCTATGCCGCCTGTACCGTCTCGAATGCCGGGTACAGCGCGTCGACCCACAGATCCACTTCGGCGGCACCGATTTGCAGGTGCTGCAGGCACGCGGGGCCGTGCGCCGCCCAGTCGGGGGAAGGTGGCACGTTTTCGTGCTGCTGTACCAAGTGGTCGGCCACCAGCGCCATGGCCACCAGGTGGCGCACGGTGTCGCTGTAGCGCGCATCGCCCAGGCAGGTGAAATCGTGGTGCAGCCGGATGGCCACCGCCACTGGCGCGGGCAGCCGCCACGTGCGCGCAACGATCGCACCCACCACCGCGTGATCGGTGCGGTGGTTGGCGTTTTCGGTTTGGGTAAAGGTGCGGTCTTTGCGGGCCAATGCCTCGGCGATGGTGGCCGCGTAGCCCCGTACGCCGCGCAGCAGTACCGGCATCCCGACGTGGCAAAACAGCCCGAAGGTATATGCCAGTCCCGGGTCCATGTCGTAGAGCTGGGTGCCGATGTGTTCACAGGCGATCGCGCGCCGCGTCGAGCTTTCCCAAAAATGCGCGAGTACCGGCGACTGCACATGCAGCGCCTGCCGCGTCAAAAAACCGAGCAGCAGTTGCACCGCCGGGCGCATGCCCAGCACGGTCAGCGCCTGGCCCACCGTCACCACGGGCGTCTGTAGCCCGTACAGGGGGCTGTTGGCCTGGCGGATCAGCGCGGCCGCCATGGCCACGTCACTGGCGGCGATGGCCTCCAACTCCGCCGGGTCCGGTTCG
This sequence comes from uncultured Tepidimonas sp., assembly GCF_938045175.1. Classification (NCBI taxonomy): domain Bacteria; kingdom Pseudomonadati; phylum Pseudomonadota; class Betaproteobacteria; order Burkholderiales; genus Tepidimonas; species uncultured Tepidimonas sp. The sequence continues at coordinate 5,023 of NZ_CALIND010000007.1, read as the reverse complement.
CCGCGGGCGGTGGCCTCCTGCAGCCGGCGCAGCAGTTCCGGGCAGGGGGGAATGACGATGTCGCGCACCGGGCCCCGCGTGCGGACCTGGTCCAGCTCGGCTTCGATGGTGTGGTCGCTCATGCCGCCATTGTGCCCGCGCTTTTTGACCGTTCGGCAGCGTAGGCGACGTACCAGTCCAGGCACTGCGGGTTGGCCATCGCGTCGCGGTTGAGCACGCGCTCCAGCGGCTGGCCGAGTAGCAGCTTTTTGATCGGCAGCTCCTGCTTCTTGCCCGAGAGGGTGCGCGGGATATCGGGCACCTGTTCGATGGCGTCGGGGACGAAGCGTGGTGACAGCGCGCGCCGGATCGCGTCGCGGATGCGCTCGCGCAGCGGCTCGTCCAGCGTCAGCCCCGGGCGCAGCACCACGAACAGCGGCATGAAGCTCTCACGCCCTAGGAATTCGAGATCGATGACCAGGCTGTCGAGCACCTCGGGCAGGGCTTCCACGGCGGCATAGATTTCGCTGGTGCCCATACGCAGGCCATGGCGGTTGAGGGTGGCGTCCGAGCGACCGTAGATCACGCAACCGCCGTCCGCCCGTACCTCCAGCCAGTCGCCGTGGCGCCATACGCCAGGATAGGTGTCGAAGTAGCTCGACAGGTAGCGCGCGTGGCCTTCGTCGTTCCAAAAGTACAACGGCATCGAGGGGATGGGGCGCACGCAGACCAGCTCGCCGACTTGGCCGGTGACGGCGCGACCGTTCTCGTCCCACGCCTCGACCGCGCAGCCGAGTTGGCGGCACTGCATCTGGCCTGGCACCTGCGGCAGCCCACGGTGGCCGCCGATGAACGCGCCGCAGAAGTCAGTGCCGCCAGAGATGTTGCACCACCAGACGGGTCCCCCGGGACCGCCAGGCAGTGCTGTGGGATCGCGGCTTCGTCCTGCCAGCGCATGCACGCGCTCGAACTGCGCGCTGCCCCAGCGCTGCACGTCCGGCGGCAGCGGCGAGCCGGTCGAGCCCAACGCGCGGATCGCCGACAGGTCGTATCCCGCGGCTTGTAGCGCCGCCAGGTCGACGCCGGTTTTCATCGCATTGCCATAAAGGGCCGCGCCGGCGCCGAAGAAGGTGACGCGGTGCCGTGCCGCAAAGCGCCACAGCACGCTCCAGTCGGGCTCGTCCTTGCGCCCGCCAGGGCTGCCGTCGTAGAGCACGATCGTGGTGCCACCCAGCAGCCCCGCGACTTGTGCGTTCCACATCACCCAGCCGGTGGAGCTGTACCAGTGAAAGCGCTCGCCAAAGCTGTTGTCGTCGTAGCTGGGGCCGATGTCGTTGTGCAGGGTCTTCAGTGCCAGCGACGTCAGCACGATGCCCCCGTGCCCATGCACGATGGGTTTGGGCAGGCCCGTGGTGCCGCTGGAGTAGACGATCCATAGCGGGTGGTCGAAGGCCAGCCATTCGGGCTCGAAAGCGTGTACGGCCGCGTCGTCGCGGTCCACCAGCGCGGTGAAGTCGTGCGTGTCGGCCACACGCTCGGCCGCATAGGGCGTGCGCAACGTGACCACGTGCTGCAGCGTGGGCAAACCCGCACGCAGCTCGCGCACCGTGGTGCTGCGGTCCAGCGGCCGGCCACCGTAGTGCACGCCGTCGGCGGCGATCAACACGGTGGGCTCGATCTGACGCAAGCGGTCCAGCACCGCGGCCGTGCCCATGTCTGGCGCGCACACGCTCCAGATGGCGCCGATGCTGGCGCAGGCCAAAAAGGCCACCACCGTCTCGATGCGGTTCGGCAGGTAGGCCGCCACGCGGTCGCCGCGCTGCACGCCCAGGGCGCGCAGCCCCACCGCCAGCGCCGCCACTTGGCGCTGCAGTTCGTGCCAACCCAGCGTGCGCACGCGGCCCAGTTCGTCCTCGGCAATGATGGCGGGCTGCCCAGCAGCCTCGGCCCGCGCGACGTGGCGAAACACCTGCCGCGCGTAGTTGACCTGCGCGCCGGAGAACCAGCGCACGTGCGGCATGACGTCGCCCTCCAGCACCGCCCGGTGCGACGTGGGCGACTGCAGATCGAAGTAGTCCCACACACTTTGCCAGAAGGCGGCCAGATCGGTGCTCGACCAGCGCCACAGCGCGTCGTAGTCGGCAAAGACCAAGCCGCGCTGTTCGTGCAACCAGGCTTGGTAGCGGTGGATTTGCGGTACGTAGGGGCTGGACATCGGGTTTGCGGGCAGCGGTGGTGCGGGGTGACAAGGGTATCGAAATCCGTAGGGTCAGCGCCGTCACCTGGGTGTCAGGCGGGGCGCTGATGGTGGAAGCTTGGTTTTCAAAGCGTTTTTAACGGTGGATTTTCAATAACCGGTTGTGATCCGGTATGTTGCCAGGGTCAGAGCACATGTATTCGAGGCAAGAAAAAAACGTGTGTTATGACAACGTCATAAAGACGCGCATCAGTGTTTACCCGAATCGGGCGTGGTCTGGTCCAAGGTTTGCAACTGGTCAGATGCATGTCTGCTGCATCCGTTCGAGGTGGACGGCGCAGCGGTCCCCAACACCTGGAGACACCCTGCCATGGAAACGTTCTACGAAGTCATGCGCCGCAAGGGCATCTCGCGACGCAGTTTCATGAAGTACTGCTCGCTCACCGCCACCTCACTGGGGCTGGCGCCGAGCTTTGTGCCCCAGATCGTGCACGCCATGGAAAACAAGCCGCGCACGCCGGTGATCTGGCTGCACGGGCTGGAATGCACCTGCTGCACCGAAGCCTTCATCCGTTCGGCCCACCCGCTGGCCAAGGACGTGGTGCTGTCCATGATCAGCCTGGATTACGACGACACCCTGATGGCCGCCGCCGGCCACCAGGCCGAGCAGTTGCTGGAAGAGCTGCTGGTCAAGTACAAAGGGCAGTACATCCTGGCGGTGGAAGGCAACCCGCCGCTCAATGAAGACGGCATGTTCTGCATCCAGTCGGGCAAGCCCTTCATCGACAAGCTGCAGAAGGTGGCCAAGGACGCCAAGGCCATCATCGCCTGGGGCTCGTGCGCCAGCTGGGGCTGTGTGCAGGCCGCCAAGCCCAACCCGACCCAGGCCACGCCGATCCACAAGGTCATCACCGACAAACCCATCATCAAGGTGCCGGGCTGCCCGCCCATTCCCGAGGTGATGACCGGCGTGATCACCTACATGCTGACCTTCGACCGGATCCCCGAGCTGGATCGCCAGGGTCGCCCGAAGATGTTCTACAGCCAGCGCATCCACGACAAGTGCTACCGCCGCCCGCACTTCGACGCCGGCCAGTTCGTCGAGGCCTGGGACGACGAGTCCGCGCGCAAGGGCTACTGCCTGTACAAGGTGGGCTGCAAGGGGCCGACCACCTACAACGCCTGCTCCACCATCGAATGGAACGAGGGCACCAGCTTCCCGATCAAGGCCGGGCACGGGTGCATCGGCTGCTCGGAGGACGGTTTTTGGGACAAGGGATCGTTTTACGACCGCCTGACCAACATCCATGCCTTTGGCATCGAGGCCAATGCCGATCAGATCGGCGGCACGGCCGCAGCGGTCGTAGGCGCAGCAGTGGCCGCCCATGCTGCCATCTCGGTGGCCAAACGGGCGCGCGACACGTCCAAAGAAAAATTCCAGCACAACGCGTGACGCACAGAGGACCACATCATGGGTGCATACGAAACTCAGGGCTTCAAGCTCGACGACGCCGGTCGGCGCATCGTCGTCGATCCCGTGACCCGTATCGAGGGGCATTTGCGGTGCGAGGTCAATGTCGACGCCAACAATGTGATCCGCAACGCCGTCTCGACCGGCACGATGTGGCGCGGGTTGGAGGTCATCCTCAAAGGGCGAGATCCGCGCGACGCGTGGGCCTTTGTTGAGCGCATTTGCGGGGTGTGCACGGGGTGTCACGCACTGGCTTCGGTGCGGGCCGTGGAGGATGCGTTGGGCATACGCATCCCGCTCAACGCCCATCTGATCCGCGACATGATGGCCAAGACGTTGCAGGTGCACGACCACGCCGTGCATTTCTATCACCTGCACGCACTGGACTGGGTCGATGTGGTGTCAGCTCTGAAAGCGGACCCGAAGAAGACCAGCGAATTGCAGCAGCTGGTCTCGCCGTCACATCCCTTGTCGAGCCCGGGCTATTTTCGCGACGTGCAGAATCGGCTCAAGAAATTCGTCGAGTCTGGGCAGTTGGGGCCATTTGCCAATGGGTATTGGGGGTCCAAGGCCTATGTGCTGCCGCCGGAAGCCAATTTGATGGCAGTGACCCACTACCTGGAAGCGCTGGATCTGCAGAAGGAGTGGGTCAAGGTTCATACCATTTTTGGCGGAAAAAACCCCCATCCCAATTATTTGGTGGGTGGCGTTCCTTGCGCTATCAACATTGATGGCAATCTCGCATCCGGTGCGCCCATCAACATGGAGCGTCTCAACTTCGTCGAGGCTCGCATCAAGGAGATGATCGAATTCAACAATAACGTTTACATCCCCGATGTGCTGGCCATCGGCACCCTGTACAAGCAGGCCGGCTGGCTCTATGGCGGTGGTCTGGCCGCGACCAACGTCGCCGACTACGGCACCTACGAAAAGGTGCCTTACGATTCGAGCACACAACAGTTGCCTGGAGGGGTGATTCTGGGTGGCAATTGGGACGAGATCCATGAGATCGACCCGCGTGATCCCGAGCAGGTGCAGGAGTTCGTTGCCCACAGCTGGTACAAGTACGCCGATGAGACCAAGGGATTGCATCCCTGGGACGGTGTGACAGAGGCTGACTTCAAACCCGAGGGGCCCAACTTCAAGGGGTCGCGAACGAAGATCGAGAGGGTCGACGAGTCGGCGAAATACTCTTGGATCAAGGCCCCACGCTGGCGTGGCCATGCGGTGGAGGTGGGGCCGCTGTCGCGCTACATTCTGGCTTATGCCCACGCCCGGCGGGGGAACAAATATTGCCAGCGCGTCAAAGAGCAGCTGGAATACTCCGCGGAGATGGTCAACAGCGCGTTGCCCAAGGCGTTGGGTCTGCCAACTAC
>NZ_CALIND010000006.1:0-12797 GCF_938045175.1 uncultured Tepidimonas sp. | reverse complement strand
GCGTGCCCAGAGCGCCCAGCAGCGCGCGCAGCCAGAGGGGGCGGGCGCGATTCGCAGGCGTGGGGGGTGGAACGGATTGGGACATGGCAGCGAGGGCGAGCGCTGCATTATAGAAATCCCCCCGCCGGCGCATGCGCCATGAGCCAGTGGGGGCACAGCGGTGTCGGCTGACGACAACAAAAGAGTGGGGGATCGCTCAATAGGCGAAAATTTTCTGGCCGCCAGGGCTTAGTGCTGCTAGGATTGACCACATAAGTTATGCCAGTAGCGGGCCACGTGGCCCATGGGGGTGGGATTTGATTGCACTCGGATCATGGTGGAGCCGCGAGCCTGCGCCGCTGCTCGGCATCGACATCAGCGCGACGACGCTCAAGCTGGTCGAGTTGGGCCGCCGGCGCGATGGGGGCTATGCGCTGCTGCACTGTGCGATCGAACCCTTGGAAAAAGGCTGGATCGTCGAGGGCAACATCGAGAAATTCGATGAAGTGGCCGAGGCCATGCGGCGCCTCGTGCGCAAGGCGGGCACCAAGACGCGCGACGTGGCGCTGGCACTGCCCGGCTCGGCGGTCATCACCCGCAAGGTGCATCTGCCCGCCGGTCTGCCCGAGGATGTGCTGCAAATCCAGGTCGAGGCCGAGGCCGCGCAGTTGATCCCTTTCCCTCTGTCGGAGGTGGCGCTCGATTTTTGCGTCATCGGGCCGTCTGCCAATGCGCAGGGATACGACGAAGTTTTGGTGGCGGCTGCACGCAAGGAAAAGGTGGCGGATCGCCAAGGGGTAGCCGAGGCCGCCGGCCTGCACCCCGTGATCATGGATGTCGAGCCCTACGCCTCGCGCCTGGCCGCGCGCCGGGCGATCGAGCGGCTGCCCAATGGCGGCAAGAACCTGCTCGTCGCCCTGTTCGAGATCGGCTCGCAGTCGACGGCGCTGCAGGTGATTCGCAACGATGAAATGATTTACGAGCGCGACCAGCCCGTCGGCGGGGCGGCGCTGACGCAGCTCATCGCGCGCCAGTATGGTCTGTCGATCGAAGAGGCCGAGCAAAAGAAAAAGCTCGGGTCGGGCTTGCCGGCCGACTATCCCCAGCTCGTGCTGCAGCCTTTTTTGGACATGCTGGGGCAGGAGTTGGGCCGGGCACTGCAGTTTTTCTTCACCAGCACGCCGTACAACCGGATCGACCACGTCCTGTTGTCCGGCGGGTCGGCCAGCCTGCCCGGTATCGCCGAAGCGGTCATGGCCCAGACGGGGTTTGTGGCGCGCGTGCTCGATCCTTTCGAAGGCATGACCTTGCCGCCCAGCGTGCCGGCGGCCCGCCTGGCTGTGGAGGCGACGTCGTACCTGGTGGCCACCGGACTGGCGCTGCGGAGGTTCGTGTCATGATCGCCATCAATTTGCTGCCCCACCGCGAGTGGGCGCGCAAGAAGCGGCGCGAGGCGTTTTACCTCCAGCTCGGCTTGGCCGTGGTTGGCGCCATCGGCATTGCGGCCGTGGTGTATGGGGTGTACGAGGCCCGCATCGCGATGCAGGAGGGGCGCAACCGGCAGTTGCAGGCGGAAATCGCCAAGCTCGATGGGCAAATCAAGGAAATCGCCACCCTGCAGACCGAGCTCGACGCGCTCAAGGCTCGCCAGGATGCCGTGCAAAGCCTGCAGGCCGACCGTAACATGCCCGTGCACCTGCTCAACGAAGTGGTGCGACAGCTCCCCGATGGTGTCGTCGTGCGCTCCCTCAAGCAAGACGGCGACGCCATCACCCTCGGCGGCGTGGCCCAATCGCAAGAGCGCGTTTCGGAGCTGTTGCGCAACCTGTCGGGGCGCAGCCCGTGGCTGCATCAGCCGCAGCTCATCGAGATCACGGCGGGCACCATGAACTTCAATCCGGGTGGGCAGCGCCGCGTGTTCAACTTTTCGCTGCGTGTGCAGCAGCGCAAAGGCGAGGCTGGCGGTGCGGCGGGTTTCGCCCCAGCCGGTCAGGGCGCAGCGGTCTGATTCCCAGCGGGCGACTCCATGGCTTCCAAACGCACTTCCCCTTCTGTCGACTGGTCTGCCCTGCAGCAGCGTCTGCAGGCGCAGTTCAGCGGGCTCGACCCCAACGACCCGTCGCGTTGGCCGCCCCTGCCGCGGGCACTCCTGCTGCTGGCCGTGACGGGTTTTGTGCTTGCGGGGCTGTGGTATGCCTGGCTGTCCGAGCGCAGCGACGCGCTGCAGGCCGCCCAGCAGCGCGAGGGTGAGTTGCGCGCGCAGTACACCCAGAAGGTGGCCAAGGCGGTGGCGCTCGATGCGCTCAAAGCCCAGCTCGAACAGGTGCGGCAGTACGTGGTCCAGCTCGAGAAGCAGTTACCCAACCGCGCCGAGATGGACGCGCTGCTGTCCGACATCAACCAAGCGGGTGTCGGTCGCGGCTTGCAGTTCGAGCTGTTTCGTCCTGGGCAAGAGGTGGTGCGTGACTACTATGCCGAGCTGCCCATCACGGTGCGCGTCAGCGGCTCCTACCACGACATCGGGATGTTCGTCTCCGACGTCGCGCACCTGTCGCGCATCGTCACGTTGGGCAATCTGGCGCTCAACCCCGCCCCCAACCGCAACGACTTGCTGGTGATGGAGACGACGGTGCGCACCTACCGCTATCTGGACCCGGATGAGGTGTTGGCGCAGAAAGCGGCCACCAAGGCGGCGCAGGGGGGCAAGAAATGACGGGTCGTCCGCTTTCCTGGTCGGTCCTGGCGCTGGCTGTGCCGCTGGCGGCCTCGGGCCTGTTGTCCGGGTGCGCCGATGGCGAGCGTGACGACCTGAGCCAGTGGATGGCGCAGCAGCGCGCGTCGGCGCAACCCAAGGTACCCGCCGTGCTGCCTCCGAGCAGTTTTACGCCTCAGGCGTATCTGGGCAGTGAGGCCGTATCGCCCTTCAGCGAAGAGCGCTTGACCCGCGTGCTGCGCAGTGACACATCGGCCGCGGCATCACGTCTGATCGAGGCCGAAATGCGGCGCCCGCGCGAGCCGCTGGAGGCGTTCCCGCTCGATGCGATGGCCATGGTCGGCCTGCTCGACAAAGGTGGCCGACGGGTGGCGTTGGTGCGGGTCAATGGCCTGCTGTATCAGGTCAGCGTGGGCACCCGTCTGGGGCAAAACTTCGGGCGGGTGACCGCCATTACCGAGAATCAAATCGCGCTGCGCGAGATCGTGCAAGACGCCACTGGCGAGTGGATCGAGCGCACGGCGACCCTGCAGTTACAAGAAGGAACCGGTCCATGACCTCGAGCCTCACAACCCGACACAACGCCCCCGGGCGATCGAGCGTGACGCGGGGGCTGCGCCGATGGGCGCCCTTCTTCGCCGTGGCCGCTGCCGCGCTGCAGATGGGGTGGGCGCATGCGCAGGGCGCCATTCGGTCGGTCAGCGCCAACCTCTCCGGTGGACTCGAGGTCGTTCGGATCGAAACCGCGCAACCGCTCAAGGAGCTGCCCGCCGCGTTCACCATCCAGACGCCGGCACGTATCGTGCTCGATTTCCCCGGCGCCGTCAATGCCACGGGTCGCAGCACCATCGAGGTCAACCAGGGCAACCTGCGTTCGGTCAACCTGGTCGAGGCAAGCGGGCGCACGCGGCTGGTGCTCAACCTCAACCGCGCCGTTCCATACGACACCGAGTTGCAGGGCAACGTGCTGGGCATCCGGTTGCAAAACCCGCCGGCGGTGGCTGGCACGGCGCCGTCGGCAGTCGGCGGCACCACCTTCGACGCGGGCAGTAGCGCCACCGGCATGGCCGCCCTCAACGATATCGACTTCCGGCGCGGCGACGAGAGCACCGGGCGTGTGATCGTCGAGCTGGGCAACCCGCAGACCGGCGTCGACGTGCGCCAACAGGGGCGCAACCTGGTGGTGGAGTTTTTGCGCACCACGCTGCCCGAAGGGCTGCGCCGACGGCTGGACGTGGCGGACTTCGGCACGCCGGTACGCATGATCACCGCCACCCAAGTCGGTGACCGTGTGCGCCTGTTGGTCGAGCCCGCCGGTGACTGGGAGCACAGTGCGTACCAGAGCGACAACCGGTTCGTGCTCGAGGTGCGGCCGGTCAAGGCCGATACGAACAAGCTCGTCCAGGGGCCCAAATACAGCGGTGAGAAGTTGTCGCTGAATTTCCAGAATATCGACGTGCGCGCACTGCTGCAAGTGATCGCGGACTTCACCAACTTCAACATCATCACGACCGACACCGTGCAGGGCAACCTCACGCTGCGCCTGAAAGACGTGCCGTGGGACCAAGCGCTGGACATCATTCTGGAGTCCAAAGCGCTGGGCATGACGCGCACAGGCAACGTCATTCGCGTCGCGCCCAAAAAGGAACTCGATGCCGAGGCCGTGGCGCAGCGCGAGGTCAACAAGAAACTCGAAGAGCTCGAACCCTTGCGCACCGAGGTATTCCGCCTCAATTTCGCGAAGGCGGAGGAGGTGGCCAACACCCTCAAGGACGCCACCGCCAGCGGTAGTGGTGACAACCGTGCCACCAACCGCATCCTGTCGACCCGCGGGTCGGCGATCGCGGACGTGCGTACCAACCAGGTTTTCGTGACCGACGTCGCCGGTCGGCTGGAGTCGGTGCGTGACTACATTCGCCGCGTGGACAGCCCCAAGCGGCAGGTGATGATTCAGGCGCGTATCGTCGAGGCGACGGAAGGGTTTGGCAAGTCACTGGGGGTCCGCCTCGGTGTTGGCGGGCAGCGTCTGGTTCTGGGATCTGTCGATGGCAGTCGCATCAATGCGAATGTGGGTGGGAGCTACAACCAAATCGGTGCATCGCCAAGCTCGCAAACCTTGTCCGGTAATCCGCCAGCGGCGATGGTCAACCTGCCTGCGCCCAACGCTTTGGCGACGGGTGCGGCAGTTCCAACGTTTGCAGCCTCCATCTTCAGCCCCAATGCCACTCGATTCCTAACGTTGGAGTTGTCGGCGCTCGAGTCGGATTCTCGTGGTCGGATCATCTCCAGCCCTCGGTTGGTGACGGGTGACTTGAGTAAGTCCAAGATCAAACAGGGCGATCAACTCAAGCTCATCCTGCCTGGCGGCAACGACGCTGCCCCACGTGTAGAGACGGTCGATGCGAATTTGCAGCTCGACGTTGAGCCCCAGATCACTCCTAGTGGGAAAGTTTTGCTGAAACTCAATATCACAAAAAATCGTGTGCAAAGTTTGAGTGCGGCTGGGGCGAGTCTCGCAGTCAAAGAAATCAACACGGAGGTGATGGTCGACAATGGTGGTACCGTCATGATTGGTGGGATTTTTGAACAGGAAGAGTCCAATGATGTGGATAAGGTTCCTGTCCTCGGCGATCTCCCCGGAATTGGTAATCTTTTCAAGGTGCGGGCCAACAAGGTGGAGAAAAAAGAGACGCTGATCTTCATTACTCCGGTCATTTTGGAAGGCCAGGATACCGCGCAGTGATTCGATTGGTTTTGATTGGCCTGCCCGGCGCGGGCAAGACCACCGTCGGCCGCCAGCTCGCGCGGCGGCTGCAGGTGCCGTTTCTCGATTCCGACCAGGTGATCGAGGAGCGCATCGGCTGCAGCATTCGCGAATTTTTTGAGCGCGAGGGCGAGCAGGCCTTTCGCGACTTGGAGGAGGCGGTGATCGACGAACTCACGCAGGGCGGGCCGTGCGTGCTGTCCACCGGTGGGGGGGCAGTGTTGCGGCCCGCGAACCGGCAGCGGCTGCGCGAGCGGGGGCGGGTGTTTTATCTGTGTTCGACCCCTGATGCCTTGATGCGCCGCCTGCGCCACGACCGCACACGCCCGCTGCTACAGGTGGCCGATCCGGCGCAGCGGTTGCGCGAGCTGTATGCGGCGCGCGACCCGCTGTATCGCGAGACGGCGCATTACGTGATCGAGACGGGCCGCCCGTCGGTCGCCACGCTGGTCAACACGATTTTGATGCAGCTGGAGTTGGGCGCCGATGCGGCTGTGCCGGATTCGGCCGCCGGCGCGGCCCGCTAAACTCGGGGGTATGGTCGCCTCCCGTTCTTCCGTCGATCCGGCGCCGCCGGCCACCCTGTTGCACACCGTCACCATCGAGCTGGGCGAGCGCAGCTACCCAATATTCATTGGGCACGGCCTGCTCGACGACCCGCAGACGTGGGGTGGGCTGCCGCGGGCCTCGACCGCGGTCGTGGTCAGCAACGAGATCGTCGCGCCGCTGTACGCGGCGCGGCTGCGCGCGGCGCTCGCGCCGCATTACGCCCGCGTGCTGGAGGTCGTGCTGCCCGATGGCGAGGCGACCAAGGATTGGGCGACGCTGAACCGGATTTTCGATGCGCTGCTCGCGCACGGGTGCGATCGCAAAACCGTGCTGTTGGCGTTGGGCGGCGGCGTCGTCGGCGACATGACCGGGTTTGCCGCCGCCTGCTACATGCGCGGGGTGCCGTTCGTGCAGGTGCCCACGACGCTGCTGGCGCAGGTGGATTCGTCGGTGGGCGGCAAGACCGCGATCAACCACCCGTTGGGCAAAAACATGATTGGCGCCTTTTATCAGCCGGTCAGGGTGGTGTGCGACCTGGCGACGTTGGCGACGCTGCCCGAGCGCGAGTATTGCGCCGGCCTGGCGGAGGTGATCAAATACGGGCCGATCCACGACACTGTGTTTTTGGACTGGATCGAGGCCCACATCGAGGCGTTGCGCTCGCGCGAGCCGGCGATCGTGGCCCATGCGGTGCGCCGCAGTTGCGAGATCAAGGCGGCCGTGGTTGGGCAGGACGAGCGCGAGTCGGGCCTGCGAGCGATCCTCAATTTTGGGCATACCTTCGGTCACGCGATCGAGGCCGGACTGGGCTATGGCCAGTGGTTGCACGGCGAGGCGGTGGGCTGCGGCATGGTGATGGCCGCCGTGCTGTCGCAGCGGCTGGGGTTGGTGTCGCCAGCGTATGTCGAGCGGCTGACGCGCCTCGTCGCGGCGGCGGGGCTGCCCACACGCGCGCCGGTGCTGGCGCCCGACAACGCGGCGCGCTACCTGTCGCTGATGCGCGTGGACAAAAAGGCCGAGGCGGGCGAGATCCGCTTCGTCGTTGTCGATGAGCACGGCCAGGCGTTCGTGCGTGCGGTGCCCGACGCGGTGGTGGCCGAAGTGATCGAGGCCTGCCCGGCGGGTGGAGGCGACACCGATGCTGGCACCCTACGCGTGTGATCCGGCACGCAGTCGCGGCCGCCGTCACCCCGAGCCGGCGGCGCCGTCGCGCAACGATTTTCAGCGCGACCGGGATCGCGTGATCCACTCGACCGCGTTTCGGCGCCTGGTGTACAAAACCCAGGTCTTCCTCAACCACGAGGGCGACCTGTTTCGCACGCGGCTGACCCATTCGCTGGAGGTGGCGCAGCTAGGGCGCAGCATCGCTCGGCCGCTGGGGCTGCACGAGGATTTGGTGGAGGCGATCGCGCTCGCGCACGACCTGGGTCACACCCCGTTTGGGCACGCGGGGCAAGACGCGCTCAACGCCTGCCTGCACGAGGACACGGGCCCAGCGGCGCTGGAGCCACCCGGCGAGGACGAGCCGTATGGCGGCTTCGAGCACAACCTGCAGAGCCTGCGCGTGGTGGATGCGCTGGAGGAGCGCTACCCGGACTTCGACGGTCTGAACCTGTGCTTAGAGACACGCGAGGGCATCCTGAAGCACTGCTCGCGCGCCAACGCCCAGTGGCTGGAGGCGCGCGAGCCCGGCGGCGTAGGGGCCCGCTTTCTGCGCGGGCAATCGCCGTCGCTGGAGGCGCAGTTGGCCAACGTGGCCGACGAGATTGCCTACAACGCGCACGACATCGACGACGGCGTGCGCAGCGGGCTGCTGACGCTGGAGCAGCTGGAGGCGGTGGCGCTGTTCGACCACCACCGGCGTGCTGCCTTGGCCGATCATCCACGGCTACAGGGCCGGCGGTTGCTCTACGAGACGATCCGCCGCATGCTCAGTGCCCAGGTGTGCGATGTGATCGACGCCACGCGGCAGGCGTTGCGCGAGGCCGACGTCCGCTCGCTCGACGACGTGCGATCGCGCGCGCCCCTGCTGGGCTTTTCGCCCGCGATGCGCGAGGCGTCCGCCGCCCTCAAGCGGTTTTTGCTCACGCACTTGTATCGCCATCCCCAGGTGTTGGAGACGACCGGACGGGCGCGGCGTATCGTGGCTGATCTGTACCAGGCCTATTGCGCCGATCCGTCGCTGCTGCCAACGGGTGCCCGGCGCCCCGGGCTGTCGCTGCGGCGGCAGGTGGCGGACTACATCGCCGGCATGACCGACCGGTTTGCGATCCGTGAGCACGAGCGCCTGACCGGCGAGCGGCTGTTTACCTGACGCACGGAGCCCGGCGACATGGCACGCTTGCCCCGGCTGGCGGTGACGGACGCGGCCCATCTGGTGGTGTGGCGCGGGCACAACGGGCAGCCCGTCTTTGTCGACGACGACGACCGCCAAGCGTGGCTGGCGTCGATGGCGGAGGGCGCAGTGCGCGAGGGCGTGGAGTGGCATGGCCACGCGCTGCTGGTGTCGGCTCTTTGGATGCTGGTCACACCGTGCTTCGACGGGGCGCTGTCGCGTTGGATGCAGGCGCTCGGGCGAACCTATGTGCGCCGCTTCAACCAGCGCCATGGGCGGCGCGGCACCCTGTGGGACGGTCGCTACCGGGCGGCGGTGCTGGCGCCCGACTGGGTGCTGCCGACATTGGTCTTTTTGGACCAGGAGCCGGTGAGCGAGGGATTGGCCGCCACGCCGGAGGCCTGGCGTTGGTCGAGTCACCGCCATTACGTGGGCGCCGAGCCGCAGCGGGCCGTGACGCCCCCTGCCGCCTGGTGGTCGCTGGGCGACACGCCGTTTGCGCGCGAAGCCGCTTACCGCCGCCTGGTGCAGGAGGGGCTGTCCCGGCAGCAGGCGCAGCGCCTGCGCGAGGCCGCTCTCAAGGGGTGGCCGGTAGGGGATGCCACCTTTTTGGCGGCGTTGCAGGCCCAGACTGGCCGCCGCACCGAACCGGCGCGGCCTGGGCGCCCCCGCAAGGTGGTCAATGATCTGTCCCCAAATAATTCCGAGAAGGCCGCGGTGCCAATGAAATAGTGATCTGACCCCAAAAAAAGTGCTTGCCCGTTATGCTGCAATGCACTATCCTGTGGCCCTTCGTCTTTCGTCAACCCGGCCAAGGAGTCAGGCGTGACCGCTACCCCCCAATCCACTGCCGAGCAGCACGGGCTGTACTGCGCTGCCCATGAACACGATGCCTGCGGTGTCGGCTTCGTCGCCCACATCAAGGGACACAAGAGCCACGACATCGTCACCCAGGCGCTCAAGATTCTGGAAAATCTCGACCACCGCGGCGCGGTCGGGGCTGATCCGCTGATGGGTGACGGCGCGGGCATCCTGATCCAGATCCCGGACCAGCTCTACCGCGAGGAGATGGCCAAGCAGGGCGTGACCCTGCCGCCGCCGGGTGAATACGGCGTGGGCATGATCTTTTTGCCCAAGGAGCACGCCTCGCGCCTGGCTTGCGAGCAAGAGATGGAGCGCGCGATCAAGGCCGAGGGCCAGGTGCTGCTGGGCTGGCGCGACGTGCCGGTCAACCGCGACATGCCGATGTCGCCCGCCGTGCGCCAGACCGAGCCGATCATTCGCCAGGTGTTCATCGGCCGCGGCAGCGACGTCATCGTGCAAGATGCGCTCGAGCGCAAGCTGTACGTCATCCGCAAGACGGCCAGCGCCGCCATCCAGCGCCTGCAGCTGACGCACAGCAAAGAGTACTACGTGCCCAGCATGAGCAGCCGCACCGTCGTCTACAAGGGGCTGCTGCTGGCCAACCAGGTGGGTGAGTACTACCGCGACTTGCAAGACCCGCGCTGCGTCTCGGCGCTGGGGTTGGTGCACCAGCGCTTCTCCACCAACACCTTCCCCGAGTGGCCGCTGGCGCACCCCTACCGCTACGTGGCGCACAACGGCGAGATCAACACCGTAAAGGGCAACTACAACTGGATGCGCGCGCGCGAGGGCGTCATGAGCTCGCCGGTGCTGGGCCCGGATCTGAAGAAGCTCTACCCCATCAGTTTTGCCGGGCAGTCGGACACCGCGACGTTCGACAACTGCCTGGAGTTGCTGGCGATGGCGGGCTATCCACTGGCGCACGCGGTGATGATGATGATCCCCGAGCCGTGGGAGCAGCATACGCTGATGGACGAGCGCCGACGCGCGTTCTATGAGTACCACGCCGCGATGCTGGAGCCGTGGGATGGGCCGGCGTCGATCGTGTTCACGGACGGGCGCCAGATCGGGGCCACGCTGGACCGCAACGGCTTGCGGCCGTCGCGCTATTGCATCACCGATGACGACATGGTGATCATGGCGTCCGAATCGGGCGTGCTGCCGGTGCCCGAGAGCAAGATCGTGCGCAAGTGGCGCTTGCAGCCGGGCAAGATGTTCCTCATCGATCTGGAGCAGGGCCGCATGATCGACGACGAGGAAATCAAGGCGACCCTGGCCAACGCCAAGCCGTACAAGCAGTGGATCGAAAACCTGCGCATCCGCCTAGACGACGTGGAGCGCCCGGTGGCCGGCGACGACGAGGCCAGCGTCAAGGCGGTGGCGGATGAATCGTCCCAGGCGGCGATGGAGCGGGTGGACGCCAACCTGCTCGATATGCAACAGGCCTTTGGCTACACGCAAGAGGACATCAAGTTCTTGATGGCGCCGATGGCCCAGAACGGCGAAGAAGGCGTGGGCTCGATGGGCAACGACAGCCCGCTGCCGGTGCTGTCGGACCGGCCCAAGCCGCTGTACAACTACTTCAAGCAGCTATTCGCGCAGGTCACCAACCCGCCGATCGACCCGATCCGCGAAGCGATCGTGATGTCGCTGGTGTCGTTCATCGGCCCCCGCCCCAACCTGCTCGACATCAACCAGGTCAACCCGCCGATGCGGCTGGAGGTCAGCCAGCCCGTGCTCAGCGACGCCGACATGGCCAAACTGCGCGACATCGAGCGCCGCACCGGTGGCAAATTCCGCAGCACCACGCTGGACATCACCTACCCGGTTGCCTGGGGCAAGGAGGGGGTCGAGGCCAAGCTCGCCTCGCTGTGCGCGGAGGCGGTCGACGCCATCCGCAGCGGCAGCAACATCCTCATCGTCAGTGACCGCGGCGTCAACCGCGAGCGGGTGGCGGTGCCCGCGCTGCTGGCGCTCTCTGCCATCCACCAGCACCTGGTGCGCGAGGGGCTGCGCACCGCCACCGGTCTGGTGGTGGAGACGGGCAGCGCGCGCGAGGTGCACCACTTCGCGGTGCTGGCCGGCTACGGGGCGGAGGCGGTCTACCCCTACTTGGCGTTCGAGACGCTGCGCGCCATCCACAAGGATTTGCCCGGTGACCTGTCGGCCGACAAGGCGATCGCCAACTACATCAAGGCGGTGGGCAAGGGGCTGTCCAAGATCATGTCCAAGATGGGCGTGTCCACCTACATGAGCTACTGCGGCGCGCAGTTGTTCGAGGCGGTGGGCATCAACAGCGCGACCATCGACAAGTACTTCACCGGTACGCCCAGCCGGGTCGAGGGCATCGGCGTGTTCGAAATCGCCGAGGAGGCCATCCGCTGGCACCGACAGGCGTACAGCAACGACCTGCCGATGCGCGACATGCTCGACGTCGGTGGCGAATACGCGTGGCGCGCCCATGGCGAGCAGCACATGTGGACGCCAGATGCGATCGCCAAGCTGCAGCACGCCACGCGTGCGGGCAACTTCGCCACCTACAAAGAGTACGCGCAGCTCATCAACGACCAGTCGCGCCGGCACATGACGCTGCGTGGGCTGTTCGAGTTCAAGGTCGAGCCGGCCAAGGCGATTCCGATCGACGAGGTCGAGCCCGCGTCCGAGATCGTCAAGCGCTTCGCCACCGGCGCCATGTCGCTGGGGTCGATTTCCACCGAGGCGCACACCACGCTGGCCATCGCGATGAACCGCATCGGCGGCAAGTCCAACACCGGTGAGGGGGGCGAGGACCCGGCGCGTTACCGCAACGAGCTCAAGGGCATCCCGATCCGCAAGGGCGAGACCGTGGGTTCGATCATCGGCCGCGACAAGGTCGAGGTCGACATCGAGCTGCAAGACGGCGACAGCCTGCGCTCCAAGATCAAGCAGGTGGCCTCTGGCCGATTTGGTGTGACGGCCGAATACCTGGTGAGTGCCGACCAGATCCAGATCAAGATGGCGCAGGGTGCCAAGCCCGGCGAAGGCGGTCAGCTGCCCGGCAGCAAGGTGTCGCCCTACATCGGCTATTTGCGCTACTCCGTGCCGGGCGTGGGCCTGATCAGCCCGCCGCCGCACCACGACATCTACTCCATCGAGGATTTGGCGCAGCTCATCCACGACCTGAAAAACGTCAACCCGCGCGCCGACATTTCGGTCAAGCTGGTGGCCGAGGCGGGTGTGGGGACGATCGCCGCTGGCGTGGCCAAGGCCAAGGCCGACCATGTGGTCATCGCCGGCCATGACGGCGGCACGGGCGCGTCGCCCTGGTCGTCCATCAAGCACGCGGGCAGCCCGTGGGAAATCGGCTTGGCCGAGACGCAGCAAACGCTGGTGCTCAACCGCCTGCGCGGTCGCATCCGCGTGCAGGTGGACGGGCAGATCAAGACCGGGCGCGACGTCGTCATCGGCGCGCTGCTGGGGGCCGATGAGTTTGGCTTCGCCACCGCGCCGCTGGTGGTCGAGGGCTGCATCATGATGCGCAAGTGCCACCTCAACACCTGCCCGGTGGGTGTGGCCACGCAAGACCCGGTGTTGCGCCGCAAGTTTGCCGGCAA
>NZ_CALIND010000005.1:0-8282 GCF_938045175.1 uncultured Tepidimonas sp. | reverse complement strand
CTGCACGTTGGCCACGCGTTGGCGCTGCTGGGTCAGGCGCGCCTGCGCCTGGCGCCAGGCCTCCTCCAGCGCGGGCAGGCGCTGGGTCTGCTCTTCCAGCTGGGCCGCCAAGGTTTCAGCCTGTTCGGCTGCGCCGCCTTCTTGCTCATCCAGCGCCGCCAGCTCCAGCACGGCGGCCTCGGCACGGGCACGCCACTCCTGCGCCTGCTGAGTCAACGCCTGCAAACGCTGCTCGGCGCGCTGCCGCCCCTCACCCACGAAGCGAATCTCGGCTTCCAGCCGGGCCACCTCTGCCGCCGCCTCGTACAGCTGCCCCTGGGCGCGGTTGACCGCTTCGCCCGTCTCGTAATGCGCCTGGCGCAGTGTTTCCAGGTCGGCCTCGATACGGCGCAGCTCGGCCAAACCCGCCTGCAGCGCGTCGACCGCCTGCTGACCCTCGGCACGTACCTGTGCCAACTGCGTCTCGGCCTCGCGCCGCTTGAGCCACCACAGCTGGTGCTGACGGCGTGTGGCCGCCGCCTGCAGCTCATGGTAGCGGCGTGCCACCTCGGCTTGCTGCTCCAGTCGCTCCAGTTGCGCGTTGAGCTCGCGCAGGATGTCCTCGACCCGCGTCAGGTTTTCGCGCGTGTCGGCCAGACGGTTGGCGGTCTCGCGCCGGCGCTCCTTGTATTTGGATACCCCGGCTGCCTCCTCCAGAAACAGCCGCAGTTCCTCGGGTCGGCTTTCGATGATGCGGCTGATCGTGCCCTGGCCGATGATGGCGTACGCGCGCGGCCCCAGGCCCGTGCCCAAAAACACGTCGTGCACGTCGCGCCGGCGCACCGGCTGCTGGTTGATGAAGTAGCTGCTGGTGCCGTCGCGCGTGAGCACGCGCTTGACTGCGATTTCGGCATACTGGTTCCAAGGGCCGCCCGCACGGCGCGCGCTGTTGTCGAACACCAGCTCCACACTGGCCCGCTGGGCGGGCTTGCGGGTGGTCGTGCCGTTGAAGATGACGTCCTGCATGGACTCGCCGCGCAGCTCACTGGCCTTGGACTCACCCAGCACCCAGCGCACGGCGTCCATGATGTTGGACTTGCCGCAGCCATTGGGGCCGACGACGCCCACCCGCTGCCCGGGCAGATGGAACGTCGTGGGATCGGCGAACGACTTGAAGCCGGAGAGTTTGATCGTTTGCAAGCGCACGGGGCGCTAGTTTACGTGTCCGCACCCGCTACCATTGCGCCCCATGACCGATGCGCTCAACCCGCTGCTGCAGCGCCTGCAGCCTTATCCGTTCGAACGCCTGCGCGCACTCACGGCCGGCATCACCCCGAACCCGGCGCTGCGACCCATCAACCTGGGCATCGGCGAGCCGCGCCACCCCACCCCCGAGGTGCTCAAACGCGCCCTGCACGCGGCCATCGATGACCCCGCCGGCGGCTTGGCCGCCTACCCCGCCACCGCCGGCACAGCCGCGCTGCGCCAGGCCTGCGCCGACTGGCTGCAGCGCCGCTATGGCATCGAGGTCGACCCGGTGCGCCAGATCTTGCCCACGTTGGGCTCGCGCGAGGCGCTCTTCGCACTGGCCCAGGTGGTCATCGATCCGCGTGCCTTCGCCAGCGCCGACGAGCCGGTCGTCGTCTGCCCCAACCCGTTTTACCAAATCTACGAAGGCGCGGCGCTGTTGGCCGGCGCCACGCCGTGGTTTGCGCCCAGCGACCCGGCGCGCAACTTCGCGGTGGACTGGGATCGCGTGCCCGATGCGGTTTGGGCACGCACGCGGCTGGTCTATGCGTGCTCGCCCGGCAACCCCACGGGCGCGGTGATGCCGCTGTCCGAATGGCAGCGCCTGTTCGAATTGAGCGATCGCCACGGCTTCGTCATCGCCAGCGACGAGTGCTACAGCGAAATTTACTTTCGCGATGAGCCCCCACTGGGCGCTCTGCAAGCCGCCGCAGCGCTGGGGCGGCACGATTTCCGGCGCCTCATCATGCTGACCAGCCTGTCCACGCGCAGCAATGCACCCGGGCTGCGCAGTGGTTTCGTGGCGGGGGATGCCGACATCATTCGCGCCTTCACGCTCTATCGCACCTACCACGGCAGCGCCATGAGCCTGGCCGTGCAAGCCGCTAGCGCCGCCGCTTGGGCCGACGAGTCGCACGTGCAGGACAACCGCGCGCGCTACCGCGCCAAGTTCGAGCGCGTCACCCCGCTGCTGGCACAGGTAATGGACGTGCGGCTGCCCGACGCCGGCTTTTACCTGTGGGCACGCGTGCCCGAGCGCTTCGGCGGCACGAGTGGCGGCAGTGACACCGACTTTGCCCGGGCATTGTTCGCCCAATACAATGTCACCGTGCTGCCCGGCAGCTACCTGGCGCGCGACTGGCAGGGGTCGAATCCGGGCGCCGGGCGCATCCGCATGGCGCTCGTGGCCGATGCCGACGAGTGCCTGGAGGCGGCCAGCCGCATCGTGCGTTTCATCCAGTGCTGACTCCTTTCCCACCCCCGTGTCCACGACCATGACCCACCCACTGCAGCAGATCATCGAAAACGCCTGGGACAACCGCAGCCAGCTCTCGCCTGGCAACGCCCCGCAAGAGATCATCGACGCCGTCGAGCACGTCATTGCCGAACTCAACAGCGGCCGTCTGCGCGTGGCGACGCGCCACGGTGTCGGCCAATGGACGGTGCATCAGTGGATCAAAAAGGCGGTGCTGCTGAGCTTTCGGCTGCGCGACAACGAGGTGGTGCGCGCGGGCGATCTGACTTTCTACGACAAGGTGCCGACCAAATTCGCCCATATGACCCCACAGGAGCTGGCCGCCGCTGGCGTGCGCGTGGTGCCGCCGGCCGTGGCCCGGCGCGGCAGCTACATCGCCAAGGGCGCGATCCTGATGCCGTCCTACGTCAACATCGGCGCCTACGTCGATGAAGGCACCATGGTCGATACCTGGGCCACGGTCGGCTCGTGCGCGCAGGTGGGCAAGAACGTCCACCTCTCGGGTGGCGTGGGTTTGGGCGGCGTACTCGAGCCGCTGCAAGCCAATCCCACCATCATCGAGGACAACTGCTTCATTGGCGCGCGCTCCGAGATCGTCGAAGGCGTCATCGTCGAGGAGAACTCGGTCATCTCGATGGGCGTGTACATCGGCCAAAGCACCCCGATTTACGACCGCACCACGGGCGAGATCCTCTACGGCCGCGTGCCGGCCGGCTCGGTCGTCATCAGTGGCAGCTTGCCCAAAGAGGGCGGCAAGTACAGCCTGTACGCGGCCATCATCGTCAAGCGGGTGGACGCGCAAACGCGTGCCAAAACCAGCTTGAACGATTTGTTGCGCGACTGACGCGCTCCCACAGGGCAACCTCGATGGGTGTGATGGAATCCCTGCTGCGGCTGATGGCCGACAAAAAGGCGTCGGACGTCTATCTGTCGGCCTCGGCACCGGTGCTCATCAAAATCAACGGCGTGACGCTGCCGGTCAACGACCAGCCACTGCCCGCCGACGGGCCCTACCGGCTGCTGGCCGAGGTGGTCAAGCCCGAGCAGCTGCAAGCGTTCGATCGCAGCGGCGAGCTCAACATCGCCATCCCGATGCCCGACGTCGGTCGCTTTCGCATCAGCGCCATGCGCCAGCGCGGCACCTGCGCCGTGGTGATTCGATTCATCAGCGGCCAGATTCCCAAGGTGGGAGAGCTGGGCATCCCGCCCGTGCTCACGCAAATGATCATGGCCAAGCGCGGGCTGATGCTGGTGGTCGGCGCCACCGGCTCCGGCAAGAGTACGACGCTCGCCGCCCTGCTGGACCACCGCAATGAACACACCACGGGCCATATCCTGACGATCGAGGATCCGATCGAATACTTGTTCAAGAACAAGAAGTCGGTCGTCAACCAGCGCGAGGTGGGCACCGATACCGAATCGTTACAGGTGGCGCTCAAGAACGCGTTGCGCCAGGCGCCGGACGTGATCCTGATCGGCGAAATCCGCGACCGCGACACCATGTCGCAAGCCATCGCCTACGCTCAGTCGGGCCACCTGGTGCTCGCGACCCTGCACGCCAACAATAGCTACCAGGCGCTCAATCGCATCCTCAATTTCTATCCGGTCGAGGTGCGGCCGACGATGCTCAACGACCTCGCCTCGTCGCTCAAGGCCATCGTCTCGCAGCGGCTGCTGCGCACCGTCGACGGCGGCCGCACACCGGCGGTCGAGGTGATGGTCAACACGCGCCTGATCAGCGAGCTGATCGAAAAAGCCGACTTCTTCGGCGTGCGCGAGGCGCTGGAGAAGTCGATGGCCGAAGAATCGCAGACCTTCGAGGCGGACCTGGCGCGGCTGATTCTGTCTGGGCGCATCACGCGTGAGGAGGGCTTGGCCTACGCCGACTCGCCCACCAACCTGCTGTGGCGGCTGCAAAACGACGACCGGGCGCGCGCGCTCGCGCAAAGCCGGCCTGGCGGCCGTGCCGACGAACCCGGCAAAGGCGGCGGGCCCTCGTTCGAAGGTTTTCTTCCCCCCTCGACCTGAGCGCCACCCGGGCGCCGACCCCGATGACCGACACCCAACGCCTTGCCGAGGCCCTGATCCGCTGCCCCTCCGTCACGCCGCAGGACGCCGGCTGCCAAACCCTGCTCGCCGAGCGACTGCGGGCACTGGGCTTTGTGTGCGAAACCATCGAGAGTGGCCCGGACGACTTTCGCGTCACCAACCTGTGGGCACTGCGGCCGGCAGCCACCCCGGACGCGCCGGTACTGGTCTTCGCCGGACACACCGACGTCGTGCCCACCGGACCGCTGGAGCACTGGAGCAGCGACCCCTTCACGCCCACGGTGCGCGACGGCAAGCTCTACGGCCGCGGTGCCAGCGACATGAAGTCGTCGCTGGCGGCCATGGTGGTGGCGTGCGAGGAGTTTTTGCGCTCGCACCCGGAGCCCGCGCTGGCCATCGGTTTTTTGCTCACCAGCGATGAGGAGGGGCCTGCGCGCGACGGCACGGTGGTCGTGTGCGATGCGCTGCGCCAGCGCGGCCAGCGCCTGGACTGGTGCATCGTGGGCGAACCCACCAGCGTGCAGCGCACCGGCGACATGATCAAGAACGGCCGCCGTGGCACCCTGAGCGGACGCCTCACCGTCAAAGGCATCCAAGGGCACATCGCCTACCCGCACCTGGCGCGCAATCCCATTCACCTGCTCGCGCCGGCATTGGCCGAGCTGGTCGCCACCCGCTGGGACGAGGGCAATGCCCACTTCCTACCCACCAGCTGGCAGGTGAGCAACATCCACGGCGGCACAGGGGCCAGCAACGTCATCCCGGGCACGGTGGTGGTCGACTTCAACTTCCGCTTCAGCACCGAATCCACCCCCGACGGCCTGCAGCGGCGCGTGCACGACATCCTGACGCGGCACGGATTGCACGAGGATGTGGACTATGAGCTGGTCTGGACCCTCGGAGGTTTGCCCTTTTTGACGCCGGCCGGCGCGCTGGTCGACGCCGTGCGCAGCGCCATCCGAGACGTCACTGGCCTAGAGGCCGAACTCTCGACCACCGGTGGCACGAGCGACGGGCGCTTCATCGCCCAGATCTGCCCGCAAGTGGTCGAACTGGGCCCTCCCAACGCCACGATCCACCAGATCGACGAGTGCATCGCGCTGGATGACATCGAGCCGCTCAAAAACATTTACCGGCGCACGCTGGAGCGACTCGCGGGAGCGGCGCGACCGTGATGACGCTGGCCCGCCTGATCGATGAAGCCCAGCAGCAGCTGGAAGCGGCCGGGGTCGCGCTGGGCCACGGCACCACGAATGCGCGCGACGAAGCCGCCTGGCTGGTGCTGTGGCGGCTGGGGTTGCCACTCGACTTCGACCTGGATGCGCACGCTGATCAACCGGTCGCACCCGCGGACGCGGACGCCGTGGGCGCGCTGATCGACGAGCGTATTCGCACGCGCAAGCCCGCCGCCTATCTGACCGGTGAGGTGTGGCTGCAAGGCGTCGCGTTTTACGTCGACGAGCGGGTGATCGTGCCGCGCAGCCTGATCGCCGAACTCATCGCTGCCGCACCGCAAGCCGACGAACTCGACCCTTGGCTGTCGCCGCACACGCACCGCGTGCTCGACCTGTGCACGGGCAACGGCTCGCTGGCGGTGCTGGCCGCCATGGCTTGGCCCGACGTGCAGGTGGACGCCAGCGACATCAGCACCGATGCCCTGGCGGTAGCGGCGCGCAACGTTCAGCGGCACGGCCTGCAAGATCGCATCCGGCTGTTGCACAGCGACGGCTGGCGAAACCTCACCGACCGCTATGACCTGATTGTGTGCAACCCGCCGTACGTCAACCGTGCCAGCATGGCGGCGTTGCCACCGGAATACCGGGCCGAACCCGTACTGGCGCTCGACGGGGGCGAAGACGGCATGGACTTCGTGCGCCACCTGTTGGCGCACGCGCTCGAACACATGACCGACGACGCGGTATTGGTGCTGGAGATCGGCCACGAGCGCGTGCATTTCGAGCGCGCGTTTCCCACCCTACCGGTGGTGTGGCTGCGCACCAGTGCGGGCGCGGACTCGGTGGTGCTCATCACGCGCGAAGCGCTGGCCCTGGCTCACGACGACCTGCCACCCGACCCGCACCCCGCACCATGATCACGCTGCGCGACGTCACGCTGCGCCGTGGGGCCAAAGTGGTGCTCGACGGCGCCAGCGTCACCCTCCATCCCGGCGAGAAAGTCGGACTCGTGGGCCGCAATGGCGAGGGCAAATCGAGCCTTTTCGCGTTGCTGCTGGGGGGGTTACACGAGGACGCGGGCGAAGTGAGCGTGCCGCGCCACTGGCGCATCGCCCACGTGGCGCAATCGATGCCCGAGGGCAACACCCCGGTGACCGATTTCGTGCTGGTCGGCGACACCCGCTTGCAAGAGGCGCAGGCGCAGCTGCACGCCGCCGAGGCGACTGGCGATGGCGACGCCATCGCCCTGGCGCACGCCGCCTTGGCCGACGCGGGCGCCCACGATGCGCGCGCCCGCGCCCAGGCACTGTTGTTGGGCTTGGGATTCGCCCCCGCCGAGTTGGATCGACCGGTGGACGCCTTCTCCGGTGGCTGGCGCATGCGGCTACAGCTGGCGCGGGCCCTGATGTGCCCGAGCGACTTGCTGCTGCTCGACGAACCCACCAACCACTTGGATCTGGACGCCGTGGTTTGGCTGGAGGGGTGGCTGCAACGCTACCCCGGCACGCTGGTGGTGATCAGCCACGACCGGGAATTGCTCGATGCCGTCACCCGCGTCACCCTGCACCTGGAGCAAGGACGCCTGACGCGCTACGGCGCCTCGTACACGCGCTTCGAGCAGATGCGGGCCGAGCAACTGCAACAGCAGCAGACGGCCTACCTGCGCCAGCAAGAGCGCATCGCGCACCTGCAGCGCTTCATCGATCGCTTTCGCGCCAAAGCCACCAAAGCCCGCCAGGCGCAAAGCCGCCTCAAGGCGCTCGAGCGCATGGAGCGACTTGCGCCCGTGCTGGCTGAGGGCGATTTCGGTTTCGAGTTCGCCGACCCTGGCGCGCTGCCCAACCCGATGCTCACGCTGCAGGACGTGACCGTTGGCTACCAAGGCGACACCGACCACGCGGTCGTGCAAGCAGTGCGCTGCAGCATCCTGCCGGGGCAGCGCATCGGCATACTGGGCGCCAACGGGCAGGGGAAATCGACCTTGGTCAAGACCATCGCCGGGGTGCTGCCGCCGCTGGCGGGCCGGGTGGTGCCGGGCAAGGGCCTGCGCATTGGCTACTTTGCCCAGCATGCGCTGGACATCCTGCGCCCCGACGAAACCCCGCTGCAGCACCTGCTGCGCTGGGCCCGCGACGCGCAGGCCCAAGGCACGCTCGCGGGGCAATCCACCCGCGAGCAGGATCTGCGCACCCATCTGGGCACCTTTTTGTTCGGTGGCGACAGCGCCGCACAGCCCGTGGGCACGCTCAGCGGCGGCGAAAAGGCCCGCCTGCTGCTTGCGCTGTTGGTCTGGCAGCGGCCCAACTTGCTGCTGCTGGACGAGCCCACCAACCACCTCGATTTGGCCACACGCGAGGCGCTGACGTTGGCGCTCGGCACCTTCGAGGGCACCGTGCTGCTGGTCAGCCACGACCGCGCCCTGCTGCGCAGCGTGTGCGACCAGTTCTGGCTGGTCGCAGACGGACGACTGTCCCCCTTCGACGGCGATGTGGATGACTATCAGCACCACCTGCTGGAAGTCGCTCGGTTGCGCCAAGAGCGCCTGCGCCGCGAACGCCCCGACACGCCCGACACGA
>NZ_CALIND010000004.1:0-15483 GCF_938045175.1 uncultured Tepidimonas sp. | reverse complement strand
CGACAGGTATTGCGCCCCCCCCGGTTGCTGGGCGAGCGCCCGCACGGCGGCAAAGGCCAGCAGGTGCGGCAGGTGGCTCACCGCGGCATAGGCGGCGTCGTGCTCCTCGGGCGAGAGGGTGCGCACGCGCGCCCCCAGCGCCTGCCACAGGGCGCGGGCGCGCGCGAGCAGCGCCGGGTCGGTTTCGGGCACCGGCGTCAGGATCACCTGGCAGCCGCGGTACAGGTCGGCGCTGGCGTGCTCCACCCCCGCGCGCTCTTTGCCGGCGATCGGATGGGCGGGGACGAACTGGGCCAGCCGCTCGCCCAGCGCGTCGCGGGCGGCCGCCACCACGTCGCCCTTGGTCGATCCCACGTCCATCACCAGCGTCGAGGGGCCAATGAGCGGGCGGATGGCGCGCAGCGTGTCGCCGGTGGCCGCCACCGGCACCGACACCAGTACCAAGTCGGCACCCGATGCCGCCAGCAGCGCCGATGGCGCTTCGACGTCGATGACGCCCAGCGCGCGGGCGCGCGCCAGCGTTTGCGGCGAGCGGGCATAACCGACAACGCGCTGCACCAGCCCGGCCGCCTTGAGTGCCAAGGCAAACGAGCCGCCCATCAGGCCGCAGCCGATGACGGCCAGTTGCTCGAATGTAGGGGCCGGGTCGTGTCCGTCGGTCGGTGGCGCGCGGTCGCAGGTGAGGGCGGGCATGGCGGTATTACTCCGACACCGGGTACGCGCCCAGCATCTTGTAGAACGCGCACAGGCCCTGCAACTCTTGCAGCGCGGCGGCCACGTGCGGCTGTGACGGATGGCCGGCGATGTCGATGTAGAAGTAATACTCCCACTGCCCGGACTTGGCGGGCCGTGATTCGAAGCGAGTCATCGACACGCCGTGTTCCTTGAGCGGCTTGAGCAAGTCGTGCACCGCCCCGGGGCGGTTGGGCACCGACACCACGATGCTGGTGCAGTCGCGTCCGCTGGCTGCCGGCATGGCCATGGTTTGTGGAAGGCAGATGATGGCAAAGCGCGTGCGGTTGTACGCTTCGTCCTGGATGGCATGGGCCACGATATGCAGGGCGTACTGCGCGGCGGCGCGTTCGCTGGCGATCGCCGCCCAGGCCGGATTCGTGGTGGCCAGGCGCGCGCCCTCGGCATTGCTGCTCACCGCCCGCCGCTCGGCGTGCGGCAGGTGGGTCGACAGCCAGCCCTGACATTGGGCCAGCGCCTGGGGGTGCGCCATCACCACCTCGATGCCCTCCAGGCTGGGCGACTGCCGTAGCAGGTTGTGGCGCACGAGCAGGCTGATCTCGCCCACGATGTGCACGGGCGAGCGCAGGAACAAGTCGAGCGAGCGTGCCACGACGCCCTCGGTGGAGTTTTCTACCCCCACTACGCCAAACTGGGCCGTGCCCGCCGCCGTGGCATGAAAGACCTCGTCGAAACTGGGGCAGTAGATCAGGTCAGCCGCGCTACCGAAGTAATCGATCGCGGCCTGTTCACAGAACGTCCCCTCGGGGCCGAGCACCGCCACGCGCAGGGGCGCCTCCAGCGCCAGACAGGCGGACATGATTTCGCGCCAGATGGCGGCCACGTGCTGGTTACGCAGGGGGCCGCGGTTGGCGGCTTCGATGTTGGCGATGACCTGGGCCACCCGATCCGGCCGGAAGAAGGGCGAACCCTCGGCGCGTTTGACCTCGCCCACCTGCTGGGCGATGCGCGCACGCTCATTGAGCAGCGCCAACAGTTGGTGGTCGATGGCGTCGATCTGTTGCCGCAACGCCAGCAGGCGCGGGCTGGCGACGGGCGGCACCGGTTGGCCGGGGGGGCTCGTTGGGGGGGTGGATTCGGTCATAGAAGACGGTGGCGGTGCGTTCGCCGCAATTTACGCGCGGCGCTCGAACTCTTGCATGTACTCGACGAGCGCCTCCACCCCCGCCATCGGCATGGCGTTGTAGAGGCTGGCACGCATGCCTCCCACCGACTTGTGGCCCTTGAGCTGCAGCAGTCCGCGCGCCTGGGCCCCTTGCAAAAACGCCTGGTTGCGCGGGTGAGAGGCATCGCGCAGCGGTTGCCCATCGTCGCCGCGCAGAAAGAACGGGACGTTCATGCGCGAGCGACACGAGGGATCAACCGGGTTGATGTACAGCGCCGAGCGGTCGATGCAGTCGTACAGCCGTTGGGCGCGTTTGCACGCCCGCGCCTCCATGGCGGCTACGCCTTGCAGGCCGTCTTCTTGCTGTGCCAGTAGCCAGCGAAACACCAGCCCGGCCATGTAAATGGCATAAGTGGGTGGCGTATTCGCCATGGACTGTTGCTCAGCCAACACCCGATAGTCGAATACGGTTGGGCAGATAGGTAAGGCGTGGCCGAGCAGATCCTCGCGCACCACGACCAGCGTCAGCCCTGCGGGCCCGATATTTTTTTGCGCCCCACCAAAGGCCAGCCCCACACGCGACCAGTCGATCGGTCGCGACAGCACGTGCGAAGAAAAATCAATCACCAAGGGTGCGTCGCACCCAAGCGCAGCCAAGTCGGGCAGGGTGTGAAACTCCACGCCGTGGATGGTCTCGTTGCTGCACAGGTGCACATAGGCGGGCTGGGTGCGCAGCTGCCAGGTCGCGGGGTTGGGGATGTGCACGAAGCCTTCGGCCTGGCCGCTGGCGGCGATGTGGACATCGCCGTAGCGACGCGCTTCCTGCGCCGATTTTTGGCTCCACGCACCGGTGACGACGACGTCGATGGCGCGCTGCGGGTGTCGGCCCGCCAGGTTGAGCGGCACCATCGCGTTGTGCGCCAGCGCGCCGCCTTGCGAAAACAGCACCTTGAAGTGCGCCGGGATGGCCAGCAGCGCGCGCAAGTCGGCCTCGGCCTGCGCCAGGATTTCGCCAAAGTGCACGCCGCGGTGGCTCATCTCCATCACACCCATGCCGCAGCCATGCCAGTCCAGCATCTCGGCGGCGGCTTGTTGCAGCACGGGCTCGGGCATGGTGGCGGGCCCGGCCGAAAAGTTGTAGGGGCGGGGCATGGCGTCAGGTCTCCACCGGCTCGACATCGGCCGCGGGGTCGTCCCCGGCGTCGCTGTCGGCGATGCGTTGTAGGCCGCTCAAGCGGTCGCCGTCGTCCAGACTGATGAGTGTGACACCCTGCGTGGCGCGGCCCATCTCACGGATTTCGGCCACCCGCGTGCGCACCAACACGCCGCGATCGGTGATGAGCATGATCTCGTCCTCCGGCCGCACGAGGGTGGCCGCCACCACGCGCCCGTTGCGCTCCGATTGCTGGATGGCGATCATGCCCTTGGTGCCGCGGCCGTGGCGCGTGTACTCGGTGATGGAGGTGCGCTTGCCATAGCCGTTTTCGGTCGCGGTCAGCACGCTCTGGCTCTCATCTTCGGCCACCAGCATGGCAATGACGCGCTGGCCTTCTTCCAGCGCCATGCCCTTGACGCCGCGCGCCTGCCGGCCCATCGGGCGCACGTCGTTCTCGTCGAAGCGCACCGCCTTGCCGGCATCCGAAAACAGCATCACATCGTGCCGCCCGTCGGTCAGCGCCGCGCCGATCAAGTAGTCACCCTCGTCCAGGTCGACGGCGATGATGCCCGCCTTGCGCGGGTTGCTGAACTCGTCCAGCGCCGTCTTTTTGACCACGCCGTGCGCCGTGGCCATGAACACATAGTGGTCGGGCGGAAAGCTGCGGAACTCACCGGTCAGCGGCAGCACCACGTTGATCTTCTCGCCCTCGGCCAGCGGGAACATGTTGACGATCGGCCGCCCGCGCGCGCCCCGCCCGCCGGCGGGGACCTCCCAAACCTTCAGCCAGTACAGCCGCCCGCGGTTGCTGAAGCACAGAATCCAGTCGTGCGTGTTGGCGATGAAGAGCTGGTCAATCCAGTCGTCGTCCTTGGTGGCGGTGGCCTGCTTGCCACGCCCGCCGCGGCGTTGCGCGCGGTACTCTGACAGCGGCTGGCTCTTGATGTAGCCCGCGTGCGACAGTGTCACCACCATGTCCTGCGGCGCGATCAAGTCCTCGGTGTCGAGCTCCTGCGCGTTGTGTTCGATGTGGCTGCGGCGGGCGCCGGCCTTGCTCTGGCCGAACTCCGCCCGGATGGCGCGCAGCTCGTCACCGATGATGGCGGTGACCCGCTCGGGCCGCGCCAGGATGTCGAGCAGGTCGTCGATCTGCGCCATGACCTCCCGGTACTCAGCAACGATCTTGTCCTGCTCCAGACCGGTCAGGCGCTGCAGCCGCATCTGCAGGATCTCCTGCGCCTGCGTCTCCGACAGCGCGTACAGCCCGTCGGACTGCAGACCGTACTGGCGCGGCAGGCCCTCGGGGCGGTAGTCATCGGCGTTGACCACGCTGCCGTCGGCGCGGGCGCGGGTGAGCATCTGGCGCACCAGCGCGCTGTCCCAACGGCGCGCCATCAGCTCGGTTTTGGCCACCGGCGGGGTCGGGCTTTCGCGGATGATGCGGATGAACTCGTCGATGTTGGCCAGCGCCACCGCCAGGCCTTCGAGCACGTGGCCACGCTCGCGCGCCTTGCGCAGCTCGAACACCGTGCGCCGCGTCACCACCTCGCGCCGGTGCTGCAGGAAGATGTCGAGCAGCTGCTTCAGGTTGCACAGCTTGGGCTGGCCATCGACCAGCGCCACCATGTTGATGCCGAACGTATCCTGCAGCTGGGTGTGCTTATACAGGTTGTTGAGTACCACCTCCGGCACTTCGCCGCGCTTGAGCTCGATGACCACGCGCATGCCGGACTTGTCGGACTCGTCCTGGATGTGCGCGATGCCCTCGATGCGCTTGTCGCGTACCAACTCGGCGATGCGCTCGAGCAGCACCTTTTTGTTGACCTGGTACGGGATCTCGTCGACGATGATGGCCTGCCGCTGGCCGCGGTCGATGTCCTCGAAGTGGCAGCGCGCACGCATGACGACGCGGCCACGCCCGGTGCGGTAGCCCTCGCGCACGCCCTGAATGCCATAGATGATGCCGGCGGTGGGAAAGTCCGGCGCCGGGATGATCTGCATCAGGTCGTCCACCGACGCGTCCGGGTGCGCCAGCAGGTGCAAGCAGGCGTCCACCACCTCGTTCAGGTTGTGCGGGGGGATGTTGGTGGCCATGCCCACCGCGATGCCAGCCGAGCCGTTGACCAGCAGGTTCGGCAAGCGCGTCGGCAGCACCAGTGGCTCTTTTTCGCTGCCATCATAGTTGGGGCCGAAATCCACCGTTTCCTTGTCGATGTCGGCCAGCATCTCGTGCGCGATCTTGGCCAGGCGGATTTCGGTGTAGCGCATGGCGGCGGCGGCGTCGCCGTCGACCGAGCCAAAGTTGCCCTGGCCATCGACCAGCATGTGGCGCAGCGAAAAATCCTGTGCCATGCGCACGATGGTGTCGTAGACCGCGCTGTCGCCGTGCGGGTGGTATTTACCGATGACGTCGCCGACGATGCGGGCCGACTTTTTGTACGGCCGGTTCCAGTCGTTGCCCAGCTCGTGCATGGCGTAGAGCACGCGCCGGTGCACGGGCTTCAAGCCGTCGCGGGCGTCGGGCAGCGCGCGCCCCACGATCACGCTCATCGCGTAATCGAGGTAGCTGCGGCGCATCTCCTCTTCGAGGCTGACGGGGAGGGTTTCTTTGGCAAACGAGGTCATGGCAACGCCGCATGAGGGCGGGTAGCGCCGCACGGCCGTGGCGACCCGCCAAATACCGCCGGAGGGCCCCGGCGACTGATGCTGCGTATTGTAAGGAACACGATCACCGGCCCATGGCTCGTGTGCCGCCCGCTCGGCGGGGCGAAACGTTGCCTGCATGCAACAGACGAGGGCACGAAAACGCGCGCGGGTCGCGTGGGCGTCGCTGGCGCTTGGCAATCGGTTCGTTTGTGGCAAAATGAACTGACAGCCAGTCGATTCGCCCATTCCCTTTGGGTAACGGGTCTTTACTGGCTCGATCCATCCACGATCCGTCCCCTAGACCAAGAGGAATCCAATGAATAAACTCACCCGCATCGCAGCGCTGTTCGCGACGGCCGCCATGGCTTCTGGCGCCGGCGCCCAAACCATCGACAACTGGCGCAACGGCACCGGTGATCTGGTGTGGAAAAACGGCACCAACGAGCTGTGCTGGCGCAACTCCAGCTGGACCCCTGCGACCGCGGCCAAGGGATGTGATGGCGCGATCGTGCCGGCTCCGGCGCCGGCTCCGGCGCCTGCCCCTGCGCCCGCACCGGCTCCCGCTCCGGCTGCTGCGCCCGCCCCGGCGCCTGCCCCTGCGCCGGCCCCGGCACCTGCCCCGGCGGCGCCGGCCAAGGTTACCTATGCGGCCGAGGCGTTCTTCGACTTCGACAAGGCTGTCCTCAAGCCTGAGGGCAAAGCCCGCCTGGACGACCTGGCCGAGAAGGTCAAGGGCATCAAGCTGGAAGTCGTGATCGCGGTGGGTCACACCGATGCGACCGGGCCTGAAGGCTACAACCAGAAGCTGTCGGTGCGCCGCGCCGAAGCGGTCAAGGCCTACCTGGTCAGCAAGGGTATCGACGCCAACCGTATCTACACGGAGGGTAAGGGTGAAACCCAGCCGGTGGCCGACAACCGCACTCGCGAAGGTCGTGCCAAGAACCGTCGCGTCGAAATCGAAGTGGTCGGCACCCGCTGATTCGGGTCCGCCTTCGGCCAGAGCCCCGCTGCGGCGGGGCTTTTTGTTGTCCGCGCGCGCCGACGTGGGTCGTGGCACGCCATAATCGGCGCATGGACACCCCGCTGAATGCCGATGCGGCCGAGCTGGCCAAATTTTCCGAACTGGCCCACCGCTGGTGGGATCCCGACAGCGAATTTCGCCCCTTGCACCAGATCAACCCGCTGCGCTTGGCCTGGATCGAATCGCTGGTTGGTCCATTGAAGGGACGACACATCGTGGATGTCGGCTGCGGCGGCGGCATCCTGGCCGAGGCGATGGCGCGGCAAGGGGCGCAGGTGTTGGGGATCGATCTGGCCGACAAAGCCCTGAAGGTCGCGCAACTGCATGCGCTGGAGCAGGGCGTGCAGGGGGTGAGCTATCGCCCCGTCAGCGCCGAGACGCTGGCGGCCGAGCAGCCCGCGCAGTTCGACGTCGTGACCTGCATGGAAATGCTCGAGCACGTGCCCGATCCTGCGTCCGTCGTTCAAGCCTGCGCCACGCTCGTCAAGCCGGGCGGGTGGGTCTTTTTCTCCACGCTCAACCGCAACCCAAAGTCGTTTCTGTTTGCCATCGTGGGCGCCGAGTATGTGCTGCGCTTGTTGCCCCGGGGCACGCACGAGTACCGAAAATTCATCCGCCCCAGCGAACTGGCGGCCGACTGCCGACGCGCGGGCTTGCAAATCCAGGCGATGCGCGGGCTGGGCTACAACCCGCTGACGCGCCGCTACTGGCTGCACGACGACACCAGCGTCAATTACCTGGTGGCCACCCGGCGGGAGGGCGCATGATCGGTCGCACCGGCTTGCGCGCGGTGTTGTTCGACCTGGACGGCACGCTGCTCGACACCGCCCCTGACTTGGGACACGCGGCCAATGTGATGCGCGAGCGGCGGGGCATGCCACCGCTGGAGGAGGCCATCTACCGCCCACGTGCGAGCAGCGGCGCGCGCGGCATGATCGAAGCCGCCTTTGGCCTCACGCCCGCGCACCCGGAATACGAGGCGTATCGCACCGAATACCTCGACCTCTATGGCGAGGTGATGAGGCGGCGCACACAGCCCTTCGATGGCGTGCCCGAGCTGATCGAGGCGCTGGCGCAGGCATCGCTGCCGTGGGGAGTGGTGACCAACAAGGTGGAGCGCTTTGCCTTGCCGCTGACGGCGTCATTGCCGCTGTTCGCGTCCGCCGCGACGATCATCGGCGGTGACACCACCCCGTACGCCAAGCCGCATCCGGCGCCGCTGCTGGAGGCGGCGCGGCGGCTGGGGGTGCCCGCGCAGGCATGCGTCTACGTCGGTGATGACGAGCGCGATATCGAGGCTGGCCGCGCCGCCGGTATGCCGACCGTGGCGGTACGCTGGGGCTACCTGGGCGTGGGCGCGGATGTCGATGCCTGGGGGGCGGACGCCGTGATCGACGCGCCGCTCGACCTGTTGAACTTTCTGGAATTGGCGTACACTAAGTAAGCACGGGGCTGCATTGGTTTCGACGTGGGTTCGGACACGCAGCAGGGCATGTCGAGGTGCTGTCACCTCGTTAAACCGCAGCAAAAAAGTAACTGCGAACGACGAACGTTTCGCCCTCGCCGCCTAATCCGGCGAGCCTTGCACCGGTCGGCCGAGCGGCCGGGCTGTGAAGACCGTCAGGTTTTCCGGCAGCAAGGAACACTCATTTCGGCTGGTCGTGCGGCGGGCAACTTGCCGCACGGTGAGATCCAAGGTTGCTGGTCACGGGCGTAGCGTGCCGCTGCGCGACGCCCGGGACGAGACCCAAAACAGACGGCTACACATGTAGAACTGCGCGTAGAAGGCTTGCGGACGGGGGTTCGATCCCCCCCAGCTCCACCAAACACAAGGGCTCGGATGGCCTCCGGGCCCTTTCTCTTGCTGAAAACTCCCGCGTCGCGCGGGGTTCCTGCAACCGGTGCGGCGGGCCGCCATCTGCCCAAACGATCGGCACTGGCCACTTTCTCGGCCAGTGCCGTCTCTTTTCTCTGATTGGCCTGCGGGTGAGGCGCAGTTTTAGCACTATACGAATCAACAACTTACGCTCGGCAGTTCATCGTCAACCAAGGCGATCAGCCAGGCATCAAACCTGTCGCGCTGGCAGAATAGTAACTTATACGTTACCATTCAAACCATGAGCTACCAGATCAAAGAACTACTGCTGGACGATGGCGACAGCCCCTTTGCGGAGTGGTTTGGATCGCTGGAAGCCGTTGCAGCCGCCAAGGTACGCGTAGCCGTGAGCCGGATGGAACAGGGCAACCTGTCCAACGTTGAGTGGTTCCGTGGCATCGGTGAGTACAAGATCGATTGGGGGCCGGGCTTGCGCATCTACCTGGCCAAGGATGGTCTGAAGATCATCATCCTGATCGGTGGCGGCACCAAGAAGCGTCAGCAGCAGGACATCGACCAGGCGGTGGCGCTGTGGGAAGACTACAAGCGCCGCAAGACATCAACCCAGAAAGGAAAGTAAACATGGCACTGACCCGTGATTTCAAAGAAACCGTGGCCGCGCGCGTGCAAAACGATCCGGCCTTTGCACAGGCGCTTCTGGACGAAGCCATCACCCTGTTCGTCAATGGTGAGCCCGAATCGGCCAAACTAATCCTTCGCGACCTGGTGAACGCCACAGTTGGCTTCGAGGCGCTGGCCGAGGAAATTCACAAGCCTGCCAAGAGCCTGCACCGGATGCTGTCTCAGTCGGGCAACCCGACCATGAGCAACATCTCTGCGGTGTTTGCAGCCATCAAGCGCGCACTCAAGGTCGAGGTGCGCACGCAAGTGGTGATGGCGTGACTTCTGATCTTGCCCCCATATCTCCGGCCCCATCCTATTCGCAATGTAACACCGCTTCCTGGACGGTTGAGCGGCGTGCCTGGGCGGCCGGATGCCGCCGAAACTCTCGGGGTGGGCGCATTTTCAACGACGAGTGCGGATGCACCTCGTTGAAGTGCTCGAAGGCCGTCGGTAACTGCGCCAGCACCGTGGCCGCATTGCTCAGATCCACGCGGGCGACATCGCATCGGCCAGATGGAGGACGGCGCCGCACTGCGCAAACAGCGCTTCAGGCGCCGTTTTTGTTGGATGACATTCAGCGAATGTCTTCGTCGAAGTAGTCGGAGTCGAAGCGCGGCACTTTGAGCACCTGCGCGCTCACACCGACCTCGTGCTCGATCATCAGCGCAGCCAGTCGCGCGCCGTCGACCAGAACGATGTTCTCGACCGAGCGCGCGAACTCCAGCGCTTGTACCGTGTAGCCCGAGGTGGTGATGAACACGCCTTTGCGCGCACGCTGCCCGGCCAGCGCGCCGTAGAAGGCTTGAATTTCGGGGCGACCCACCGTGCCCTGCCAGCGTTTGGCTTGGACATAGACCTTCTCGAGTCCGAGCTTGTCGAGCGAGATGATCCCGTCGATGCCGCCGTCGCCGCTGCCACCGACACGCTGCAGATCGTCGCGGCTCGCGCCATACCCCATGCGCAGCAGCAGTTCGAGAACGATGCCCTCGAAGTCGGTGGGTGACACCCGCGACAGAGCCTCGAGTAATTCGGCAGCGACGGCACTGCGCAGTTCCTGCAGCGCACCGTCGAGCCGATCCTGCGGGCTTGCCAGCGCGGGGGTCTGCGGTGGCGCTAAGTGGTCGCCCTCTTTGGCGGACCCCTCGGCACCGGTACGTAGGCGCACGTCTACGTTGGCAATCGCGATGCGCTCGATTTCTTCCGGCGGTAAAGGCTGGGCATGCTGCGCGAGCGCGAGGCCTTCAGGGGTGATTCTCCAAAAGCCACGACGCGGGCTCGAAGAGAGCCCCGCGCGCTTGAGACGGTCATGCGCCCAGCCCGCTCGATTGCGATACACCGCCTGCATGCCGCTGGGCAGCATCGCCAGGCGGTCGGCCTCGGTCAGGCCAAGCGCATCGGCTGCCGCCTCCATCGCATCGCGGGCACGAGCGCCCTCGGGGTGCGCCGCAAGAAATCGCAAAATCGGCTCGATGAACTGGTCGTAGCTGGGAATGCTCATGATCAGCGGCGGACGGTCAGCACAGTGTCGATGGCATTGTGCCGCAGGGTTTCCTCGCTACAGCAGTGACCTGCCCCGCACCCAAGCATCGTAACGTCCAGGCCGCGCTTGTCGATGGCCCAGCCAGCCGCCTGCCCTACAGTACGGCCCCTGTTCCGTCATCCGCGCCTGCCCCATGCCCCATGACCCTCAACCCTGATGCACTCACGGCCCTATTGCGCCAGTCGGCTGGATCGCCTTGGTATGACGACGCCACGCAGGCGTTTGGGCCGCTCTCGCCGCAAGCGGCCGGGTGGCTCAACGAGCGCGGCTCGCTCACGCAGCGGCTGCGCGACGCCTTTGGGCCGGTGACGGTGGAGCGTTTGTTCGAGGGCGCTCGAGGAGCGGAGGCGGCGGCCGGCTTGGCCGAGGGCCGGCCGGTCTGGGAGCGGTGCGTGCGGCTGGTCGCGGCGGGTCGGCCGCGCATCGCGGCGCGCACCTGCATTCCCGGCTGGGGCCCCGACAACCCGTGGTGCGAGGTGCAGCAGCTGGGCGATCGGCCCTTGGGCGAGTTGCTGTTCGAGCTCGGCGACATCGAGCGCGGGCCTTTGCGCTTCGCGCGACTCGGTGCCGATGCCCGCGCGCCCCACGCGCGACGCTGCGTGTACCGTCGCGCCGGCGCGGTGCTCGAACTGACGGAGGTGTTTCTCGATGGCGTCTGGGCAAATGGGTGGTGAGCAGATGGTGTAGCGGTGCGTGGCCGGGCGGCAGCGGCATGGGGGCGGTCGCGGGGGAGGGCAAGGCGACGGCGCGCATGGGGTACGAGCGCGTCTGCGCGGTATTTGCAGAATGGGCCGCTGCGCCGCCGGCCACGCACACGAGAAAAACGACACCTTTCGCTCCCATCCGCGCGGCTCGACGCCGATGGCATCCCCCACCGCGCCCGCGGCGAACCCGTCCCTTGCTGGCGGCGCGGCGATGCGGGCGTGGGGGTTTGCGCGAGTGACTGAGAAAGGTTTCGACCTGCCCCCCGTTGATCGTTCCAACGGATGGGGGACGCCCGGGGTTGACGCTTCATCAAGGTGCTACGGACTCCTGGCTGGCGTCATCCGCTATCGGAACCGCTCGCACGGCAGGTTTGACCCTGACGACATCCTCGAGGATGGGGGTGTCCAGGGGGGCATCGACCGACCGTTTCTGGAACCTGCGTCGTTCGTATCCGTCAGTCTTCTGAATTGATGAGATTTACCCGTTGACCATGGTACGGCTGGCGGGGGCAGGTCACACCCCCGCGCGTCGGCGATAATGCGCGGCACCCATGGGTTCACTGACAGATCTGCCGATGAAGCCTCCCCATCTTCCAGAGTCCCCCGAGTCTCCCCTCGAGACCTTCCGGCGCGAGTGGGCCGTCATGAGTTTTTACGAGCGCTTCGAGCAGGTGGTGGCGCTGGCGCTGTCCGGGGTGATCGCGGTCATCGTGGTGGTGTCGCTGCTGCAGTTGGTGCAGGTGGTCTTTACGCTGCTCGTGCTCGATGCCTTCAATCCGTTGGACCACAAGGTGTTCCAGACGGTCTTTGGCATGATCATGACGCTGCTGATCGCGATGGAGTTCAAGCACTCCATCATCCGCGTGGCGCTGCGGCGTGACAGCATCATCCAGGTCAAGACGGTCGTGTTGATCGCGTTGCTGGCGCTGTCGCGTAAGTTCGTCATTCTGGATCCCGATATCGGCCCGGGCAAGATTGCCGCGCTGGCCGGCGCGACCCTCGCACTCGGCGTGGTCTATTGGTTATTGCGTGAGCGCGACGATCGTCTCCAGCGCATGAACCCTGCCAACGAGGCCCATTGATCGGGCCGCCCCGTCGTTTCTTCACTCCCCAGATTGGCCACCCCAGGGGTGGCAATCCCCCATGCTTGAAGCGTTGTTCGTATCCACGGGCGTTGTCGCCCTGGCGGAGATGGGTGACAAAACCCAGTTGTTGGCGTTTTTGTTGGCGGCACGCTTCAAGCGGCCGTGGCCTATCGTCTGGGGCATTTTGGTGGCCACGGTGGTCAACCATGCGTTGGCGGGGGCGCTGGGGGCTTGGATCGTGGCGTCCATTTCGCCGGCGGTGCTGCGTTGGGTGTTGGGCTTGTCGTTCATCGGCATGGCGGTCTGGACGCTGATCCCCGATCGGGTGGACGATGACGAGGTGTCCTTCGCGCAACGGCTCGGTGTGTTTGGTGCCACGGCGGTGGCGTTTTTCCTGGCCGAGATGGGGGACAAGACCCAGGTGGCCACCGTGGCGATGGCGGTGCACTATGTCGCCCCGTTACTGGTGGTCGTCGGCACGACGCTGGGCATGATGCTGGCCGACGTGCCTGCGGTGTTCGTCGGCGATCGGCTGGCCGATCGGATACCGATTCGCTGGGTGCATGGGGTGGCCGCCGCCATCTTCGCCGGCCTGGGGCTGTGGACATTGTTGGGCGGGGCCTCCGCCTTCGGGCGCTAACGTCCCTCTGCCGCGCGAGAGACGCGCGGCAGTGGACCGCTGCCTTCTATCGCTGTATGCTTATTATCTCATCGTGGCGAGTCGTACCGTGGGCTCGCTGAAAAGGAGGCAACATGACTTCGAATGGTTTGTCGCGTCGGCGCTGGCTGCAGCTCACCGCAGGTGCGGGCATGGTCGGCGCCGGGTTGGCCGCCGTGCCCGAGGTGCGGCTGTTCGCGCAGCAGTTGCAGGATTTCATCGAAGGCCCGCCGGTGCCGGATATCAAACCGGAGCAAATCGCGCCGCACGTGTGGCAGATCTACGCCCGTGATGGGTTTCCCACCCCAGAAAACCGCGGCGTCATGGCCAACGTGGTGTTCGTCGTGACTTCGGTGGGGGTGGTGATGCTCGACGCCGGGTGCTCGCTGCAGCACGGCGAGATGGTCGTCCGCATGATCCGCACCGTGACCGACAAGCCCGTGGTGGCGATCTTCAACAGCCACTACCACGGCGACCACTGGCTGGGCAATCACGCCTTCGTCAAGACGTACGGCGAGGCGCTGCCAATCTACGCCTTGCCGCACACCATCGAGCAGATCAAAGGGGCCGAAGGCAGCCTGTGGCGCAGCTTGATGGAGCGCTGGACCAACCAAGCCACGATGGGCACACAGGTGGTGGCGCCCAACCGGCCGGTGCAGCACGGGCAGACGTTCACTTTTGGCGATGTCACCCTGCGCATGCACCACTACGGCAAGGCGCACACGCCGTCCGATCTGTGCGTGGAGGTGGTGCAGGATCGCTTCACCTATGTCGGCGACATTGCGATGGAAAACCGCATCGCCAACATCGACGATGGCTCCTACCCGGGGACGTTCAAGTACTACGAAGCGCTGCAACAGGCCGCCGGCGACCAAGTGTGGTGGCCGGGGCATGGGCGCGGCAGCAAGACGCTGCTGCGCGACTACGGCACTTTCCTCAAGGGCATTTGGGAGCCGTGCGTGCAGGCCGTCAAGGACGGCGTGCCGCTGGAGCGTGCCAAGGAACTCGTCCTGCGCGACCCCCGCGTGGCGTCGCGCGCGCGCACCATGGCGGGGTTCGAGTCCAACATCGGCAAATACACCAGCCTGGCCTATCTGGAGGCCGAGCGCGAGCTCTTCTGACGCGGTGCTCCAACCTACCGCCCCATCCTTGTTAGGATGCGGGCCATGGGTGCGTTGACCGAGAGTGTGGGTATCGCCTGGCAGTGGTTGTGGTCGGGCGATGCACGGTTGTGGCAGATTGTGGGGCGGTCGCTGGCGGTGAGCGCGTCGGCCTGCGCCTTGGCATGCCTCATCGGCTTGCCGTTGGGGGCCTGGTTGGGGGTCGCGCGCTTTCGCGGCCGCGCCGTCGTCGTCATCGGTATCAACACGCTGATGGCAGTGCCCTCGGTGGTGGTGGGGCTGGTGGTCTACCTGTTGCTGTCGCGCTCCGGGCCGCTTGGGTTTTGGGGCTGGTTGTTCTCGTTTCCGGCCATGGTGCTGGCGCAGACCCTGCTGGTGTTGCCGTTGGTGGTGGGGCTGGCGCGCCAAGTGGTGCAAGAAGTGGAGCAGCGCCATGGCGAGCAGTTGCGCGCCTTGGGCGCCGGGGTCGGCACGCGTGCCGTGTGGCTGGCGTGGGACGAGCGCGTCGCCTTGTTGATGGTGGTGATCGCTGCCTTTGCCCGCGCCGTGGCCGAGGTGGGCGCGGTCATGATCGTGGGCGGCAATATCGAGGGCCACACGCGCGTGATGACCACGGCCATTGCGCTGGAGACGAGCAAGGGGGACTTGCCCCTGGCGCTGGGGCTGGGGCTGGTATTGCTGGTGGTGGTGCTGGGCCTGCACGCGCTGGTGGCGTTGCTGCGGCAGGCCAGCCAACGCTGGGCGGGGCCGTCGGCGGCGTGGGAGCGGTTGGCATGAGCCCATGCCTGGCGCTGGACGATGTGCACGTGCGCCTGGGGCGTGCGGCGCAAGCGGCCCTCAGCGGGGTGACCCTGCGGGTGCAGGTGGGCGAGCGCGTCGCCCTCGTGGGGGCCAACGGCAGCGGCAAAAGCACGCTGTTGCGGGTGCTCATGGGGCTGCTGCCGGTGCAGCAGGGGCAAATCTGGCGCGCGCCAGACTTGCGCTTGGCGCTCGTGTTTCAACAGCCCTATCTGCTGCGCATGAGCGCACTGCACAACGTGGCCCTGGCGCTGTGGTGGCAGGGCCGCCCGTGGCGGCAGGCGCGCGAGCGGGCGCAGCAAGCCCTGCACGCCGTCGGCCTGGGCGGGTGCGCGCTTCGCCCTGCGCGCACCCGCTCGGGCGGGCAGCAGCAGCGCTTGGCGCTGGCACGCGCCT
>NZ_CALIND010000003.1:0-21357 GCF_938045175.1 uncultured Tepidimonas sp. | reverse complement strand
GATTCGGATCAACGAGTACAAACGCCGCCAGGCCCCCGTGGGGATTCGCGTGACGCACCGCAGCTTTGGCAAGGACTGGCGCTACCCCAACACCAACCGCTGGCGCGGCTGACGCGCGGTTTCTCGCACGTCCCTGACGGTTGGCCGAACCGATGGGGACGACGCATAATCCCGGATGTAGGGCATGAACTGGAGACGATCATGGGGCTGCCGCAACCCCAAGCGCCACACTATCGCTACGCCGATTACCGCCGATGGCCCGACGATGCGCGCTATGAATTGATCGACGGCGTCGCCTATGCCATGACCCCGGCGCCTTCCCGTCGGCACCAGGAGGTGACACTCGAACTCGCGCGCCAGATCGCCGACGCCCTCGACGGCGCGCCATGTCGGCCTTATATCGCTCCGTTCGACGTTCGCCTGCCACGTGCTCAAGAGGGTGACGACGACATCGACACCGTCGTGCAGCCCGACATCAGCGTGGTGTGCGACAAGACCAAACTCGACGAGCAGGGCTGTCGCGGGGCGCCCGACTGGATCATCGAGGTGCTGTCTCCCGCCAGCGCCAGCCGCGACCACATCGTCAAGCGCGCGCTGTATGAGCGCGTGGGCGTGCGCGAGTACTGGCTCGTGCATCCGGTGGACCACATCGTCACCATCTATTTGCTGGTGAACGGGGCTTACGGCAAGCCCGAGGTGCAAGCGCTGCACGGCACGACTGCGGCGCACAGTGTACCCGGTGTCGTCATCGACTGGGCGCGGGTCATGCGCGAAGATTGACACCCCGCGCCGTCATTCCGTTGGGGGGTGTGGTAGATTTCGCGCTGCGGGCGCTCGGGGCCGCACCGAGACGCTCGCGTCACCCCTTTCCCCACCAACCGATCCGGAGTCGCCGCGCATGAAGCAGATCACCGCCGTCATCAAACCGTTCAAGCTCGAAGAGGTCCGCGAGGCCCTGGCCGAGCAGGGCGTGACGGGGCTGACGGTGACCGAGGTCAAGGGTTTCGGGCGCCAAAAAGGGCACACCGAGCTTTACCGCGGCGCTGAATACGTGGTCGATTTTCTGCCCAAGGTGCGCATCGACGTCGTGGTGCGTGACGGCGACGTGGAGCGCTGCATCGAGGCCATCGTGCGCGCGGCGCGCACCGGCAAGATCGGCGACGGCAAGATTTTCGTGACGCCGGTGGAAAAGGTCATCCGCATCCGCACCGGCGAAGAAGACGACGAAGCGGTCTGATCCGGCGTCGCTGGCCAGCGCCGTCAGATGCGCCGCAGGTCGGCCGTGGGTGCCCAGCCCGCCGCCTCGACCAGACGTGGCAGCAGCGCTTCGGGTGTGCGCTCGACGGTGACCAGGTCGAGTTGCCAGTCACCCACGAAGCCCGCGCGCACGGTCTGGGTCAAAAACGCCAGCAGGCCATCGTAGTAGCCGTCGGCGTTCAACAGGCCGATGGGTTTGTCGTGGTAGCCCAGCTGGCGCCACGTCCACACTTCGAACAGCTCTTCGAACGTGCCCAGCCCCCCGGGCAGCGCGAGGAACGCGTCGGCCCGCTCGGCCATCATGTGTTTGCGCTGGTGCATCGTTTGCACGATGTGCAGCTCGGTGCAGTCGCGCTTGGCAAACTCGCGCTCCACCAGGCTTTCCGGCATCACTCCGATGACGATGCCGCCTGCGGCCAACGTCGCGTCGGCCAGCCGGCCCATCAATCCGCCGTTGCCTCCACCGTAGACCAGTCG
The DNA here is from genome assembly GCF_938045175.1 of uncultured Tepidimonas sp. Taxonomy (NCBI): domain Bacteria; kingdom Pseudomonadati; phylum Pseudomonadota; class Betaproteobacteria; order Burkholderiales; genus Tepidimonas; species uncultured Tepidimonas sp. The sequence continues at coordinate 19,623 of NZ_CALIND010000003.1, read as the reverse complement.
CCCGCCGTGGCGGCCGATCCAGGTGCCGACTTGCTCGGCCAATGCCAGAAAGCGCCCGTCCACACCTGGGCGCGAGCCACAATAGACGCACAGCGAAAAGGCCGCCGAGGGAGACGAGGGCAGGTCCGGGGTCATGACGCGACGTTCGTGGGATGGGTGCGGCTGTCCACCAGCCGGGTGCCGGCCCAGGCGTCGTGCCAGAACTGGCGTTCGGGGTGAAAGCGCGCGAGCAGCGCCCAGACCGCGATCCAGCCGCCCAGCAACACCAGCACCTCCAGCGCGGGCAGTTGCAGCCATTCACGCAGCACCAGCGGTGGCAGGAACCAGGACCACGACAGCACGTAGCGCCACAGTGCGCGTGTCTGCGTCAGCGGCCGTCCCCAGCGGTCGACGACACGGATGTGCCAGGTCTTCATGGCCAGCGTCTGGCCTTTGTGCCAGAACCAAGTGAAATAAATGCCCAGCACCACGAACAAAAATGCCTGTTGCGCGTGTCGGTTGTCCAGCGCATGGCGCGTCTGCGTCAGCGCCGAAAACAAATAACCAGCGATGAACACCACACCGAACAGCAGCATGCCCTCGTACAGCCAGCACGCCATGCGCCGGGGCAGCGACGGGGCGATCAGGCGGAGGGGCGGGGGGGTGGCGTCTACGGGCAGGGGCGGCATGCGCAACGGTCAGCGGGAAACGGGGGGCGATGGGCGGTCAGGAACCGTTATCGACCGCATTGTCTCATGGGTGAGTCGGTGCCCTGCTGGTCAGGGCGGTGGGGCCGCGCAAAACAAAAAAGCGGTGTCCCGCAGTGCCAAAAGCGCGCTGCAGTGCCATAATGCGAGCTGGTATCAACCCATTGCCACACCGAAACGGGTCAAGGTCGCGGATCGACCGCCATGGCCTTGGCCTCAAGTCCCAAAGCCGCCTCACAAGGGCGTGACCCAGGGGCACCGGAGGTTTTTCGTCAGAGAAATACTGAAAGGTTGTCAGTCATGGAAATCAACAAGGCCGAAGTCGCGTCTGCCGCCGCCGCAGCGGGTCAGGCGTGCGCTGAGGAGCTGATGGGCGCCGAGATTCTCGTGCGCTGCCTGCAGGCAGAAGGCGTTCAATACATCTGGGGCTACCCCGGTGGCGCCGTCCTCTACATCTACGACGCGCTGTACAAGCAAGATACCATCCAGCACGTGCTGGTGCGGCACGAGCAAGCCGCTGTGCATGCCGCCGACGGCTACGCCCGCGCGACGGGCGAAGTGGGTGTGGCGCTGGTGACCAGCGGGCCGGGGGTGACCAACGCCATCACGGGCATCGCCACCGCCTACATGGACTCCATCCCGATGGTGATCATCACCGGGCAGGTGCCCACGGCCGCCATCGGTCTGGACGCGTTCCAGGAATGCGACACCGTCGGCATCACGCGCCCGATCGTCAAGCACAACTTCCTGGTCAAGGACGTGCGCGATCTCGCCGTCACCATCAAAAAGGCGTTTCACATCGCGCGCACCGGCCGCCCCGGACCGGTCGTGATCGACATCCCCAAGGACGTTTCGTTCAAAAAGACCACGTTTACCGGGTACCCAGAGAGCATCGCCCTGCGCTCGTACAACCCGGTGCGCAAGGGGCACGGCGGGCAAATCCGCAAGGCGCTGCAACTGCTGCTGACGGCCAAGCGGCCCTACATTTATACGGGTGGTGGCGTCATTTTGGGCAATGCGGTGGCGGAGCTGCGTCAGCTCGTGGACCTGCTGAACTACCCGGTCACCAACACACTGATGGGGCTGGGGGCGTTTCCGGCCACCGATCGGCGCTTCCTGGGCATGCTGGGCATGCACGGTACGTTCGAAGCCAACAACGCCATGCAAAACTGCGACGTGCTGTTGGCGGTGGGGGCGCGCTTCGACGACCGCGTCATTGGCAACCCCAAGCACTTCGCGCAAAACGAGCGCAAGATCATCCACATCGACATCGACCCGTCGAGCATCTCCAAGCGCGTCAAGGTGGACGTGCCGATCGTGGGCGACGTCAAGGACGTGCTCCCCGAGCTGATCGCCATGATCCGCGAAAGCCCCCTGCGCCCGGACGAGCAGGCACTCGCGGATTGGTGGAAGACGATCGAAGGCTGGCGTGCGCGCGACTGCCTGAAGTACGACCGCCACAACACCGAGGTCATCAAGCCGCAGATGGTCATCGAAACCCTGTGGAACATGACCAAAGACGTCGAGGCCTACATCACCTCCGACGTTGGCCAGCACCAGATGTGGGCGGCACAGTTCTACAAGTTCGACCAGCCGCGGCGCTGGATCAACTCGGGTGGCCTGGGTACCATGGGCGTGGGCATCCCGTATGCCATGGGCATCAAGCTGGCCAAGCCCGAGGCCGAGGTGTACTGCGTCACGGGCGAAGGCTCGGTGCAGATGTGCATCCAGGAGCTGTCCACCTGCTTGCAGTACAACACGCCGATCAAAGTGCTGTCGCTCAACAACCGCTACCTCGGCATGGTGCGGCAGTGGCAGGAAATCGAATACTCCGGTCGCTACAGCCACTCGTACATGGACGCGCTGCCCAACTTCGTCAAGCTGGCCGAGGCCTACGGGCACGTCGGGCTGCTGGTGGAGCGGCCGCAGGACGTCGAGCCGGCCCTGCGCGAGGCGCGTAAACTCAAAGACCGCACGGTGTTCATCGACTTTCGCACCGACCCGACCGAAAACGTCTGGCCCATGGTCCAGGCGGGCAAGGGCATCACCGAGATGCTGTTGGGCAGTGAGGATCTGTGACCATCGCGCAGCGCGGCCCGGCGTGGGTCGCGCAGCATCATCCACTTTTTGAGGAATCTATCGCCCGCCAAGCCCACGCCTTACCGGGCGTGGGGGAGGGCGGTGCAGGCCCCGGGCCTGCACGTTGGCGAAAAGAGGAATCGCCCATGAAACACATCATCGCCGTTTTGCTGGAAAACGAGGCCGGAGCCCTGTCGCGCGTCGTCGGGCTGTTTTCGGCACGAGGCTACAACATCGAGTCGCTCACCGTCGCACCGACCGAGGATCCGTCGCTGTCGCGCATGACGATCCAGACCACGGGGTCGGACGACATCATCGAGCAGATCACCAAGCACCTCAACCGCCTGATCGAGGTCGTCAAGGTCGTGGACCTGACCGAAGGCGCGTACACCGAGCGCGAGCTCATGCTCGTCAAGGTGCGCGCCGTCGGCAAGGAACGCGAGGAGATGAAGCGCATGGCCGACATCTTCCGCGGCCGCATCATCGACGTCACCGAAAAAAGCTACACCATCGAGCTCACCGGTGACCAGGCAAAGAACGACGCCTTCCTACAGGCGATCGACCGCAGCGCGATTCTGGAGACGGTGCGCACCGGCGCCTGTGGCATTGGCCGCGGCGAGCGCATCCTCCGGGTCTGACCCCACCCTGCCCCGTATCTCACTGGAGCCCAAGCAATGAAAGTTTTTTACGACAAGGATTGTGACCTCAGCCTCATCAAGGGCAAGACCGTGGCCATCATCGGTTACGGCAGCCAGGGCCATGCGCACGCGCAAAACCTCAACGACAGCGGTGTGCGTGTCGTCGTCGGCCTGCGCAAAGGGGGCGCCTCGTGGGCCAAAGCCGAAAAAGCCGGCCTGACCGTCATGGAGGTCGACGATGCGGTCAAGGCCGCCGACGTGGTCATGATGCTGCTGCCGGACGAGCAAATCGCCGATGTGTACAAGGCCAACGTCGAGCCCCACATCCGCCAGGGGGCGTCGCTGGCGTTCGCGCACGGCTTCAACGTGCACTACAACCAAGTGGTGCCGCGCGCCGACTTGGACGTGTGGATGGTGGCGCCCAAGGCGCCCGGTCACACCGTGCGCTCCACTTACCTGCAAGGCGGCGGTGTGCCACACCTGGTGGCCGTGCACCAGGACAAGAGCGGCAAGGCGCGTGACCTGGCGCTGAGCTACGCCATGGCCAACGGCGGTGGTAAGGCGGGCATCATCGAGACCACGTTCAAGGAAGAAACCGAGACCGACCTGTTTGGCGAGCAGGCGGTGCTGTGTGGCGGCGCGGTGGAGCTGGTCAAGATGGGCTTCGAGACGCTGGTCGAGGCTGGCTACGCGCCCGAGATGGCCTATTTCGAGTGCCTGCACGAGCTCAAGCTGATCGTCGACCTGATGTACGAGGGCGGCATCGCCAACATGAACTACTCGATCTCCAACAACGCGGAGTTCGGTGAGTATGTGACCGGCCCCGAGGTGATCAACGAGGAATCGCGCAAAGCCATGCGCCGCGCGCTGGAGCGCATCCAAAACGGCGACTACGCCAAAATGTTTATCCAGGAAGGGCGGCTGAACTACCCCAGCATGACGGCGCGTCGCCGCAACCTGGCCGCGCACCCGATCGAGGTCGTCGGCGCTCAGTTGCGCGCCATGATGCCCTGGATCGCCAAGAACAAGCTGGTCGACCAGAGCCGCAACTGAGCCCGCGCGGGCGTACACTTGCGCACCCGGCAGAGTCTGCCATCAGAGTCTCGGCCGGGGTGCATGTTTGGCCTGCTGCTTGCTCATGATCGAAGAAACCGAACATTCCCTCGAGGCGCCCACGCCTCGCCGCTCCAAGGGCATCTACCTGTTGCCCAACCTGGTCACGCTGGCTGCGCTGTTTGGCGGGTTCTACGCCATCGTCATGGCCATGAACGGCCGCTACGACTTGGCCACGACCGCGATCTTCGTGGCCATGGTGCTCGACAGCCTGGACGGGCGCATCGCGCGCCTGACGCACACCCAGAGTGCGTTTGGCGAGCAGATGGACTCGCTGTCGGACATGGTGTCGTTCGGCGCCGCCCCCGCCCTGGTGGCGTACGAGTGGGCGTTGCGCGATCTGGGGCGCTGGGGCTGGATCGCGGCCTTCGTGTACTGCGCCTGCGCAGCGCTGCGGCTGGCGCGGTTCAACGTCAACACCCACGTGGTGGACAAGCGCTATTTCCAAGGGCTGCCATCGCCCGCCGCCGCCGCGCTGGTGGCCGGCTTCATCTGGTTGGCCACCGATGCGGGGCACACGGGCGATGGGCTGCAGTGGGGGCTGTTCGCCCTGACGCTGTACGCGGGGCTGACCATGGTCACCAACGTGCCCTTCTACAGCTTCAAGGACCTGAGCCTGAAAAAGAGCGTGCCATTTGCGACGTTGGTCCTCATCGCCCTGGGCATCGCCATCATCAACATCCACCCGCCAGTGGTCCTGTTCGTGCTGTTCGTGCTCTATGGACTGTCGGGCTATGTCGTCTATGCGGTGCGCAAGGCCAAGGGGCGTCCGGTGAGCGTGGTCAGCACGTCCACCGATGAGCCTGACGAGCGCGGCCTGCACGAGTAACCCATGGGTTTGACCTATCGCGGCGATGGAAGGTGTTCATGGGCTGGGAGTCCCGGCTTGTGATACATTGCGCCCATGGACCGTTTGCTGAATCGCCTACTGCGCCTACCCCATGGCGGGCAGGCGGTTTAGCGCGCGCAACCTAACCCCCACGGCCCGCATGCCATCCCGCTGCGGGCCGTTTGTTTTGCCGACCGCGCAGCCGGGATGGGGGCCGCAGCCATCCCTGTAGGAGTTTCCGCCATGACCGACAAGCTCATCATTTTCGACACCACGTTGCGCGACGGCGAGCAATCGCCCGGCGCCTCCATGACCAAAGAGGAAAAGCTGCGCATCGCGCGCCAGCTCGAGCGGCTGCGCGTCGACGTGATCGAAGCCGGGTTTGCCGCCAGCTCCAATGGCGATTTCGAGGCGGTCAAGGCGATCGCCGACACCATCAAGGACTCCACGGTCTGTTCGCTGGCGCGTGCCAACGACCGCGATATCTCGCGTGCAGCCGAGGCGTTGCGCGGTGCGAATCGGGCGCGCATCCACACCTTCATCGCCACCAGTCCGCTGCACATGGAAAAAAAGCTGCGCATGACGCCCGATCAGGTGTACGAGCAGGCGCGGCTGGCGGTGCGGTTTGCGCGCAACCTGTGTCCGGATGTGGAGTTTTCTCCCGAGGACGGCTACCGCTCCGAGCTTGACTTCCTCTGCCGCGTGCTGGAGGCGGTGATCGACGAGGGCGCCACCACCATCAACATCCCCGACACGGTCGGCTACGCGGTGCCGGAGCTGTACGGCCAGTTCATCAAGACGCTGCGCGAGCGTATCCCCAATTCGGACAAGGCGATTTGGAGTGTGCATTGCCACAACGACTTAGGGATGGCGGTGGCCAACTCGCTGGCCGGGGTCAAGATCGGCGGCGCGCGCCAGGTGGAGTGCACCATCAACGGCTTGGGCGAGCGCGCCGGCAACTGCGCGCTGGAAGAAGTGGTCATGGCAGTCAAGACGCGGCGCGACTACTTCGGGCTGGAGGTGGGCATCGACACCACGCAAATCGTGCCCGCCAGCCGACTGGTGAGCCAAACCACCGGCTTCGTGGTGCAACCCAACAAGGCCGTGGTCGGTGCCAACGCATTCGCGCACGCCAGCGGCATTCACCAAGACGGGGTGCTCAAGGCCCGCGACACCTACGAGATCATGCGTGCCGAGGACGTGGGCTGGAGTACCAACAAGATCGTGCTCGGCAAGCTCTCCGGCCGCAACGCGTTCAAACAACGTCTGCAAGAGCTCGGCATCGAGATGGAGTCCGAGACCGAGCTCAACGCGGCGTTTGCCAAATTCAAGGAGCTCGCGGATCGCAAGGCGGAGATTTTCGATGAGGACATCATCGCCTTGGTCAGCGATGAGAGCGTGACGCCCGAAAAAGAGCAATACGGCCTGGTGTCGCTGTCGCAGCACTCCGAGACGGGAGAGCGACCGCACGCGCGCGTGGTCTTCACCATCGACGGCAAGGAATACGTGGGTGAAGCGGACGGCAACGGCCCGGTGGATGCCAGCATCAAGGCGATCGAATCGCACGTCAAGAGCGGGGCGGAGCTGCTGCTGTACTCGGTCAACGCCATCACCAGCGGCTCCACCGAGTCGCAGGGCGAGGTCACCATTCGCTTGCAGCATGGCGGGCGCGTCGTCAATGGCGTAGGGGCCGATCCGGATATCGTCGTGGCCTCGGCCAAGGCCTACCTCTCGGCCCTGACCAAGTTGCACAGCAAGGTCGATCGGGTGGCGGCGCAGGGCTGAGTAGGCGAGTTGCGCGCCGGGCCGATGGGGCGGTCGGCCCGGTGTTGCATCGAACCCTCAAAAAATTTGTCTAACGCGCTGTCGAGAAGCACGTTTTCGCCGGGGCGTGGCCTATACTGATGCCATTGTCGTCAACCAATGGGGCCGACACCATGAGCATCATCCCGACCGCGGGGTTGCGTACGCTGGCCACCGTGCTGGTGGCGTTGGGGTTGACACTACCCCCAGCCATGTGCGAGGCGGCGCCGCGCAAGCCCGTGAAGGTAGCCAAGGCGGATCGCGCCGAGGCGCCGGCCAAACCGCGTGCCAAGGCAGCAGCCCGCGCCAAGGCCAAGAAAACAAACCAGCAGAAGCTCCAAGCCCGCAAGGCGGACGTGCCCAGGCGCGCCCCGGCCGTGACCGACCGTGTCGCGCGCGACTCGAATACATTGGCGCCCCGTCCATCTGCGCTGGTGCCTGCGGCGGCAGCCGCGGGACTCGCGATGGCATCTTTCGACGCCGCTTCGACCCCAGCGCCCGCGGCGCAGGCGCTCGATCCCGCCTATCTGCATTCTCAAGCCGTCTTGGTGATCGACCGTGACACCAACGCCGTGCTGGTCGGCAAGAACGACGCCGCTGTGCTGCCGATTGCCTCGCTGACCAAGCTGATGACGGGCTTGGTCATCGCCGATGCCAACCTGCCGATGGATGAGGTACTCACTATTACAGAGGAGGATGTCGACCGCATCAAGGGCAGCGGCTCGCGGCTGGCGGTCGGCACCCGGCTGACCCGGGGTGAGGCCCTGCATTTGGCGCTGATGTCCAGCGAGAACCGCGCCGCCCATGCGTTGGGGCGGACTTATCCAGGCGGTGTCGGGGCGTTCGTCGTGGCGATGAACCGCAAGGCGGCCGAGATCGGCATGACCCAGACGCGTTTCGTCGAGCCCACAGGGCTGTCGCCTGACAACCGCTCCAGCCCGCGCGACTTGGCGCGGCTGGTGGCAGCGGCGGCAGAGCGGCCCATGTTGCGCGAGCTCAGCACCGCGCCGTCGTACGAGCTGGCCAGTGGCCGGCGCGTCGTTCAGTACCGCAACAGCAACAAGCTGGTGCGTGAGAGTAGCTGGGATATTCTGCTGCAAAAGACCGGCTACATTCGCGAAGCGGGGCGCTGTGTCGCGATGCAGGTGCGGCTGGCGGGGCGAAACTTGATCATGGTGTTGATGGATGCGGCGGATTCGTCGGCCCGCTGGACCGACGCCGAGCGGCTGCTGCACTGGCTCGAACAGTCGCTGCCTCAGGGTCAAGGGCGCGTCGGCGTATAACCCAATGCGGCGCTGATGCGCGCCGCGGTGGCTTGCAATTTGGGCAGCCAGCTCTCATCGATGCGATTGGCGGGGGCTGAAATCGACAGTCCCGCGACCAGCCTGCCTTGGTCGTCGTAGATGCCAGCGGCCATGCAGCGCACGCCGGGTTCGAGTTCTTCATTGTCGCGTGCCACGCCCAGTCGGCGGCACAGCGCCAGCTCTTTTTCCAGCGCGGGCAATTGGGTGATGCTGTTCGGGGTGTTGCCAGCCAGGCCCGTGCGCGTCGCATAGGCGCGCAGCCGCTGCGGGTCTTCCTGCGCCAAAAACAGCTTGCCCACCGACGTCAGGTGCAGCGGGGCGCGCCCGCCGATCGCGCGCACCACCTGCATTCCGGAACGCTCGCTGTAGGCGCGCTCGATGTAAACGATCTCGTCACCCTGGCGCACGCTCAGATTGACGGGTTGCTGGATCTGGCGGTGCAGCTCGCGCATGGGGCCCAGCGCCACCTCGCGCACGTCGAGTCGGGCCTTGACCAGGTTGCCCAATTCCAGCAGTCGCAGGCCAAGCCGGTACATGCCCGGTTGGGGGCGGTCCACGAATCGCCCGATGGCCAGGTCATTCAGGATGCGATGGGCGGTGGATGGGTGCAGCCCTGTCTCTTCGCCCAATGTCTTGAGCGAGACGGGGTCCTCGTGGCGGGCCAGCACATCGAGCAGCGCAAACATACGCTCGAGTACCTGCACGCTGGGTTGAGGGTGGGGCGTATCGGTCGAAGGGCGCATGGTCGCTCGGATGATGTGCATCCATTTTACGAGATGAAATCCCGGCGCGACCTCAAAGACTCAAACGCCAGCGCCCCTCCTGGTACAGCTCATGCGGCCGAAAGCGCGCCTTGTAGGTCATCTTCGGGCTTTCGGCGATCCAATAGCCCAGATAGACGTAGGGCAGATTCAGCCGGCGTGCTTGCTCGATCTGCCACAGCACGCCGTAGGTGCCCAGTGACCCCGGCCAGTCAGGATCGTAGAACGTGTACACCGCCGACAGGCCATCGTCGATCAGGTCGATGAGTGCCACCATCAGCAGCCGTTCGGGGTGATCGTTCGCTGCGGGCAGCACGAACTCGACCAGGCGCGAGTTGACGTGGCTTTGCAGCAAAAACTGGGTGTACTGCTCGACGTCATCCTGGTCCATGCCGCCGCCGGGGTGGCGGCTGCGTTGGTAGCGCAGGTACAGCTCGTAGTGCTGCGGCGAGTAGCCCAGCCGGATGACGCGCGCCTGCAGGTGCGCGTGCTGGCGCCAGGTACGGCGCTGGGCTCGGTTGGGCGTAAATTCGGCCGCGCGCACCCGTAGGGGCACGCAGGCTTGGCAGCCATCACAGCGCGGGCGGTAGGTAAACAGGCCGCTGCGGCGAAAGCCGCTGGCCACCAGTTGGGAGTACGTTTCGCCAACGATCAGATGGCTGGGGGTGGCGACCTGCGAGCGCGCCAGGCGATCCGGCAGGTAACTGCAGGGATAAGGTGCCGTGGCGTAGAACTGCACGGCGGTCAGGGGCAGCTCTTGCAGTCGGGTCACGGCAGGGGCGTCCGTCGGTCAGGGGGTAGAGCAGGGTGGCAGCGGTGCATCCGGCCACAATGCGTCCCAGTATAGGCAATCCCAACGCCACTCGGGCGCGGGTGCGTCGATGGCCCGAGCGACCGCACGGACGAAGGCGTCGCGTGCTTCGGGCGCAGCCCCCAACGAGGCGAGGTGGCGCGTGGCCTGCTGGCAGTCGATGAGGGGAACCCCCCACGTGCGACAAGCCGCCACCAACGCCGCCAGCGCCATCTTCGAGGCATCCGTGCGCAGGCTGAACATGGACTCACCAAACACCGCGCGGCCGATGTTGACCAGGTACAGGCCGCCCACCAAGCGCCCGTCCCACCAAGTCTCGACGCTGTGCGCATGGCCCGCGCGATGTAGGGCGCTGTAGGCATCGATCATCGCTGGCACGATCCACGTGCCGTCTTGCCCCGGGCGTGGGGTGTGGGCGCAGGCTTGGATCACGGCATCGAACGCGCTGTCGAACCGGATCTGCAACCGGCCCTGGCGTAGCCCGCTGCGCAGCGACTTACGCAGTGAATGGCTCAAGTGAAAACGCTCGGGACGCAGCACCATGCGCGGGTCGGGGCTCCACCACAAAATGGGCTGATCCGCGCTGAACCACGGGAATATCCCCTGCCGGTACGCCGCCAGCAGGGTGGGCGTATCCAGCGCTCCTCCAGCGGCCAGCAGCCCCGGTATGGGGTCGCGCGGCCCCCATGCCTGCTCCACGGGCGGGAAGGGATCGCCCGGATCCAGCCAGGGCAGGGTCGGCGTGTGCGCCATCACTCCCCCTTGCGCGGGCGACGGCTGGCCGCCTTGGCGTGGTCGCACCACGCCGCCACCGAACATTGGGCGCAGCGGGGGGTACGCGCTTGGCACACGTAGCGGCCGTGCAAGATGAGCCAATGATGCGCGTCTTCTCGGTAGCGCGGCGGCACCCGTCGCAGCAGGGCCTGCTCTACCTGCAGGGGGGTCTTGCCCGGCGCCAGCCCAGTGCGGTTGGCCACACGAAAAATATGGGTGTCGACCGCGATCGTCGGTTCGCCAAAAGCAACGTTGAGCACCACGTTGGCCGTTTTGCGCCCAACGCCGGGTAATGCCTCTAGTGCGGCGCGATCACGGGGCACCTCGCCGCCGTGGCGCTCCAGCAGCAGCTGGCAGGTGGCCAGCAGGTGGCGGGCTTTGCTGCGGTACAGGCCAATGGTGCGGATGTACGATTCCAGCCCCTCCTGCCCCAAGGCCAGGATGGCCCGTGGCGTGTTGGCCACGGGAAACAGCCGTCGCGTGGCCGCATTGACACTGCGGTCGGTGGCCTGGGCGCTGAGCATCACCGCCACGAGCAGCTCGAACACACTCGTATACTCCAGCTCGGTCTGCGGATAGGGGCGCTCGGCCTGCAGGGTCGCAAAAAAAGCCTCGATGTCGCGGGGTTTCATGTCAAAAAAGGGGCGGCATCAGCGCCGCTGCCCCTCGATGGAGAGTCAATGATGTCGAATTGTGCCGCGAGCGAGTCCGCGCCGACCAATCCCATTCGCTTGGCCACACGCCTTGACCATGTCGAGACTTCGGCCATCCGTGAGTTGTTCAAGCTGCTGGACAAGCCTGGCATCATCAGCTTTGCGGGTGGATTTCCGGATTCGGCGCTGTTCGATGTGGACGGTATCCGAGAAGCGACCCAGGCGGCGTTGTCTGCCCACCCCGGTGCGGCGCTGCAGTATGGGGCGACCGAGGGGTTTGACCCGCTGCGCGAGCAACTGGCCGCCTACATGGCCGCCAAAGGGGCGACCGGCGTTGCGCCCGCGGATTTGATCGTCACCACCGGCAGCCAGCAGGCGCTCGACCTGATCGGTAAAACGCTGATCTCGCCCGGTGACAAGGTGATTGTGGAGGCGCCCACGTTTTTGGCCAGCATCCAGTGCTTCAAACTCTACGGGGCCGAACTGATCACCGTGCCGGTGGACGGGCAGGGGGCCGATGTCGATCTCCTCGAGCGACTGATCGAGGAGCACCGGCCGAAGTTCGTCTACCTGATCCCGACCTTTGGCAACCCGAGCGGTGCCACGATGACGCTGGAGCGCCGCCGACGCGTGCTGGAGCTGGCGGTGCGCACGCGCACCCTGGTCGTGGAGGACGATCCCTATGGCGACCTGTACTTCGACGCGCCGCCGCCGCCCAGCCTGTTGGCGCTGAGCAACGAAGTGCCCGGTGCCCGCGATTGTCTGGCCCACTGTGGCAGCCTGAGCAAGGTACTGGCGCCTGGCTTGCGCGTGGGCTGGTTGATTGCCCCGCCGCTGCTGCTGGCCAAGGCGACGATGTGCAAACAGTTCAGCGATGCGCACACCAGTACCTTTGCCCAGGCCACCGCGGCGCAGTATTTGGCTGCGGGCCGCATGCCTGCGACCCTGGCGCGGGTGCGCGCCATCTACGCCCAGCGCGCGGCGGCCATGGTGCAAGCCCTGCGGCAGGAGCTGGGGGATGCCATCACTTTCGTGGCACCCAGCGGTGGCCTGTTCGTCTGGGCGCGGCTGACGGGGGCGAATGGGGGCTGTGCCGATGGTGCGCTGCTGGCCCAGCGCGCCATCGAGCAAGGGGTGGCGTTCGTGCCCGGGGCGCCGTTCTATGCGGCCAACCCCGACCGCGCGACGCTGCGCCTGAGTTTTGCGACGGTGGACGAGGAACGCATCCGCGAAGGGGTGCGCCGGCTGGCGGTGGCGACTCAGATGCGCGCCAATTGAACCTTGGCGGGGGTCGCGCTGGCGGCGTCCAGCCGGTCCAGCAAGGGCAGCAACCCGCTGCTCTCGGCCGCGAAGCGGCGCTCCAGCCACGTCAGCAACTCGTTGGCCTCCTTGAGGAACAACGATGCCTGGGCACGGATCGCCTCTGGCGACGACCAACGCCGATTGAACTCGGCCAGCCGAGGCAGCATCTGTTTGAACTCGGCCGAAAAGCGTGCCGCCTCGGCCCGCGCTGCAGGGTCTGGCGCTTCGGCCAACGCGGGGTAGAGGTCCTTCCCCGTGGCCTGCAGATACTGCGCCAGTTCGCCAAACAACTGCGTCAACTGCAGCCTCACTTCCTTGGCCTTGGCGGGCAGCAGCAAGGGGTTGAAATGCTTGCGCATCGCTTCGATGCACTTGCGCATGGACTGGTGCTGTTGGCGAAAGGGGGCGGATCTGAGCGTTGACATGTCGAGAAAAAAACTCACCAGCAGCACGCCGGTGCTGCATCGCGCAGCCGAAAGCAGGCTACTATTGTGGGGGGATGCCCGGTAGGCGTCAACCCCGGCTAGGCGTGCTGTCTGGCCGCGCCTCGCCCCAACCCGGGGCATGCGACCTCACTGGCACCGGGCACGGCGGGTGCCCGTGCCAGTTCGTTCAAGATACCGCAGGACGACGCGGGACCGCCGCCGCTGCACTGCTCCCGCAGCGCTTCCAGCTGCTTTTTCAGGGCGCGCCACTCGCGAATACGCGTGGCGATGTGCTCGATGTGCTCGTCGAGCAGGGCGTTGACGGCATCGCAATCCATCTGGGGATCGTCTTGTACTCGCAACAGGGCGCGAATCTCGTCGAGCGACATGCCCAACGTACGGCAGTGTCGAATGAGGGTCAGCCGTTGCTGATGCACTGGCCCATAAGAGCGGTAGTTGTTGGCGCTGCGCGCGACGCGGGGCAGCAGGCCTTCTCGCTCGTAGAAGCGGATCGTCTCGACCGGGGTTTGGGTGGCGGCTGCCAGTTCACCGATTTTCATCATGATAACTTGACCCTGAAGTGGCTACAAGGTTTCCAATCGGATCGTCCCAACTTTTGGGGGGCTATCGAAATGAGTCATTCGTGCTGTGAAACCGGATGCGCCGCGCCAGCGGCGACGGCCAATCCTCGCTATCGCCGTATCCTCTGGGCGGCATTGTGGATCAACGCGGCGATGTTCGTCGTCGAGTTGGTCAGTGGCTGGCGCGCGGGGTCGGTGTCGCTGCTGGCGGACGCGATCGACTTCTTTGGCGATGCGGCCAACTACGGCGTGTCACTGGCGGTGCTGGGCCTGTCGCTGGCGTGGCGGGCTCGGGCGGCGGCGCTCAAGGGTCTGACCATGGGCGCATTTGGGGTGTTCGTCCTGGCCCGCGCGGCGTGGACGATCGCCACCGGCGGGGTGCCCGAGCCGTTGACGATGGGCGTCGTGGGCGCCTTGGCGCTGCTGGCCAACGTGTCGGTGGCGGTGATGCTCTATGCTTGGCGCGAGGGCGACGCGAATATGCGCTCGGTGTGGCTGTGTAGCCGCAACGATGCCATCGGCAACGTGGCCGTGATGGCGGCGGCGCTGGGCGTCTTTGGCACCGGCCAGGGCTGGCCCGACGTGGCGGTGGCCTCGATCATGGGCGCTTTGGCGCTCAGCGCCGCTTGGAGCGTTCTGCGGCAAGCGCGTGTCGAGTTGCAAGCCGTTGCCGCATCTCGATGAGCGGCGCGGTGTGCCCCTGCCGATGACACCGATCGACGATAGCTGTCCCGTCCCGGATGATGATTGACCGTCAGCGGTGGCCTTTGAAATCTTCATTCGAGCAACCGCTGTGGCCATATCCATTCATGGGCGACCGCCGATCCCGCGCCCCTTCGTGCGTCATGCCAGTGTTTCCACCTCCAACCCCACCACGCGGCGGCTGTCCCGGCTGAACTCGATGCCCACCAAGTGGATGGGCACGCCCGCGGCGCGGTATTTGGCAGCGTAGTCGCGGGCCTTGAGTTGCGCCAAGGCCTTCCCTTCCGGTTCCAGCTCGATCACTTTGAACTCGAACAGGTAGATGCGCTCCGGGAGCTTCACCGTCAGGTCGATGCGGCCTTGGCTCGTGACGTCTTCGGCGATCAAATCCAGCCCGAGTGCCGCGATGTGGCTGTAGAAGACGCTGGCCCAGTAGCCCTCGTGCTGCGCGATGGGGTTGTTGCGGTACCAGTCGTGCGGGATGGCGGCGTAGAGGCTATCGATGTGCCGGTGCAGCTCATCGAGCGCCCCCTCTTGCAACACCACAAACAGGCGGCTCGTGACCATTTCGGCCTGCGATTCATCGCCCATCAGTCCCTTGAGCAGCGCATCGTTGAGACTGGCTTCCACCTCCAGGTTCGGGTAGCTCAGTTGGTATTCGATCCGCGCCCCGACCTGCCGCTGCCCATGAAAGGTGAGATAACCCGTCTGCCACAGCAGCGCCTCCGGCGCCAGGCGCTCCACGTCGAAGGCCGACAGCAGCGCTTCGGAGGCGAAGACCTTCTCCAGGCGCGGGGTATAGAAGCGACGCTCGGTGAGCACGTCGATGAGAAACGTGGGCGTCCCCGTCTCGAACCAGTAGGGGCGAAAGACGCGTTCCTGGAAGAACAGCAATAGATCGAAGGGGTTGTAGACCGAATCCCCCAACCAGTTGTAGCCGTTGTACCAGTCGCGGATGGCCTGGCGGTCGAGTCCTTCCAGTTCCGGCGCGAAGACGGTATCGACGTCTGCTTCCGTATAGCCACAGATGGCCGAGTATTCCGCCGAGACGGTGATGTCGCGCAGGTTGTTCAGGCCCGAGAAGATCGAGACCTTGCTGAACTTGGACACCCCGGTCAGAAACGCGAACCGGATGTGCGCGTCTTGATCCTTGATGACGGAGTACAGGTTGCGCAAGCCCTCGCGCATGGCGCGCGCCACCTCCGGCTCGGTGAGGTTGTCCAGGATGGGTTTGTCGTATTCATCGACCAGGATGACCACACGTTGGCCAAACCGGTGTTCGGCACGCCGGATCAGTTCGCCGAAGCGGCCGGGGATGTCCAGGCCTGGCGGGCAACTGATACCGAGCGATTCTTGGTTGATGCGCAACAGGTCGTCGATGCGCCGTTCGAGCTGCTCTCGGCTCTCCAGCCGCCCCCCGCCGAAGCTGATGCGAATGACCGGGTGTTTCTTCGCCCAATCCCACTTGTCGTGGCAGTACAGCCCGCGAAAGAGGGGTTCGTTGCCCGCGAAGAGTTCGGCGAGCGTATCCAGAAACAACGACTTGCCGAAGCGCCGCGGGCGCGAGAGGAAGTAGTACTTGCCTGTGGTGGCCAGCCGGTGCGCAAACGCGGTTTTGTCGACGTAGTAGTAGCCCCCTTCGCGGATGTCGCGGAAGGTCTGGATGCCGATGGGCAGCTTCTTGCGCTTCATGGCGTGGATTATCGGTTGCCGTCGGCCTTTGGCATCGAGATGGTCGCCCCCCTCACGACCCCGCGCGCCAGCCCTCGGGGGTTTGCACGGCCAGGCCCAGATCGGCCAGCGCGGCCAGTACCGCTTCGACCGCTGGCAGTGGGCGGCGCACGAAGCGCGCCACCAGGGTGGCTACGGGTTGCGGGGTGGGCCCCAGCGCGGCCCGCACCGCGGCGATTTGCTCGCGCAGTGCCTGGGGCCAGGGCAGCGGCCCGGTGGCGCTGGGGCCTGCGGCTGGTGCGGCTTCGTCGGTGCCGTCCAGCGCCACCGTGGTTTGCACGGCGGCTTGGCCGTGTGGGTGTTGGTAGGCGGGGCGCAACCAGCGCACGTGGCCTTGCGCCTCTTCGGCGGCGCGGCGCGCATTGCAGGCGACAAGCCGCGCCAGAAGCTCCTCCTCGGCGGCGGCCTGTTCGGGCGGCTTGTCCGGCAGCGGCGTGGTGGCACCGGGGCGGCCCACCAGGGGCGCGGCCAGATCGCTCCAGCCGTAGGCGGCCAGCACCGCCTCGTCCAGCTCGTCGTGCAAGGAGGCCAGCACCGACACCAGCCCGGCCTGATGCACGGCTTGCTCCTTGGGGCTCAGGGGCTGGCCCGCACGCAGCGCCTCCAGCACGTTGTACAGGCCGGTGAGGGTGAGCTCGGCGTGCGCAGCGAGCACGCGCTTACGGTGCGCGTCGATGGCCTCGGCGTGGTGGCGGATGCGCTCGCGCAGCGCATCGGTCAGGCCGGTGTCGGCATCGGGGAAGGGGAAGGTTTCAAAGCAGCGGGTTTTGGCGTAAACGGAATCGTTGCCGACGCCCATCCAGCTTCCACTTCGCATGGCCCACAACGCATGGACTCGGGAGGATAGCACGCCCAAGAAAAAACCATCGTCCAACGCGATATTGATCAGCTTGTGGTCCGGCAGGATGGCGGCGTCGAGGAACTGAAAGAGGCGGTGCTTGGCGGTTTCGACGGTGGCGATGTACCGCGCCAAGCCAGCCGACATCGCTCGCCAGCCCTTGCGCGGTTCGGCAAACAGCCACCAATCCCTTTTGAGCTTGGGCCGGTTGTTTTGGTCGCGCTCAGGTTTGACTCGCTCCACCACCCACTGAAAAACCGCCGGGTAGCGGCTGCGCACTTCCTCGGCGGTGAGGCCGAACAGGTCAATGACCATGACACCGCGCGGCTTTTCGGTCAGGTCGCGGCCATTGCGGTAGGGGCGAATATGGCGTTCCAAGTCTGGCACTTGGCCCAAGCCGAGCGCTGTCGCTTCCTCTGGCGACACGATGAACCCGCTGCCTGCCAACATCACGCCGTTCGAGCTGATGCGCGCGTTTGCGGCCAATGCCACGGCCCCCGCCACATCCGCCCCGATGGTGAGGTCGGCGTGGATCACCCCTTCGCGGGTGGCGAGGGTGACGTCGAGCGCGTCCTCGCCCGTGTCGCGCTCGGCGATCACGGTCTGCAACAGGCCCTCGCGCGCATCGCGGCAGCCCACGGTCATGGCAATGCGCACGGCAGCCCCGTCGGCGGCGTCCACCCAGGGGTGGTCGGGGATGGCAAAGGCCAGTTTCAAGGGGTTTTGCGGGGCTTTCAAATGCGCTTCCACCACGCGGCGGTTGAAGGTTTGACGGATGCTGTTGGTGGTGATGAAGCCAAAGCGCCGCGCGCGGCCCGCGCGTACGGCGAGCGCCGCGATGTGCCACCAGACCATGACGAAGTCGGCGGAGTCGGGCACGTCGGGCCAGGTGCGGCGCAGTGCCTCCACATAGCCATCGCCGAGCGCGCGGCGTTTGGCTTTGTCGCCGATGAAGGGCGGGTTGCCAAGGATGAAATCGGCCTCGGGCCAGGTGGCTGGACGCGGGTTGACGACGCGCTCGATGGGCACGCGCGCGGTCTCGTCGGGCACCGGCTCGCCGGTGACGGGGTGGGGTTTGGTGGTGCGGCCGTCCCAGCGCGTCAGTGGCCGGCCCGCCTCGTCGGTTTCGAGCTCCACCCGGTCGTAGGCCAGCAGCGCGTCGCGGTGCTCGATGTTGTGAAAGTCGCGCAGCACGGGGTCGGGCAGGCTGTCCAGGCTCTTGTGGATGCGGTAATGCCATTGCAGGTAGCCGATCCAGAGCACCATCTCGGCAATGGCGGCGGCGCGTGGGTTGACCTCCAGCCCCAAGAATTGGTGCGGGTCCACGGTGAGGCCGGCCATCTCCAGCCGCCCTTGGGTGTCGCCCAGGTCGGCCAACAGGTTGAGCACTTCGCCCTCCAGGCGCTTCATGTGCTCCAGCGCCACGTAGAGGAAGTTGCCGCTGCCGCAGGCGGGGTCGAGCACGCGCGTGTGGCACAGGCGGTGGTGAAAGGCGCGCACTTCGGCGATGGCCTGCTGCGGCTTGCCTTGCTGCAAGGCGGCGCTGGCGACTACTTGCACGGTCTGCCAATCGGCGCGCAGGGGGTCGATGAGGGTGGGCAACACCAGCCGCTCGACGTAGGCGCGCGGGGTGTAGTGCGCCCCCAGCGCGTGACGCTCGGCGGGGTCGAGCGCGCGCTCGAGCAAGGTGCCGAAGATGGCGGGTTCGACCTGGCGCCAGTCGGCGCGCGCGGCTTGCAGCAGCAGGTCGATTTGTTCGGGTGTCAGCGCGATGACGTCTGGGTGGGCAAAGAGGCCGCCGTTGAAGCGCCGGATGGGGGCGAGCAGCCGGCCATCGAACCCGCCGTGGTTCATGGTTTGCCAGAACAGTTGCAGGGCGGGGACGAAGGCGTCGGGTCGATCGCGCACGCTGTGCAGCAGCCCGGTGAAGGCGCCCACGCCGTCTTGCTGGGGGAGCAGGCCGACGTCTTCGGCAAACATGCAAAAAAGCGCCCGCATGAGGAAGTGCGCCACGCGCTGCGGGGCGTGGCCCTGGGCTTCCAGGGACTTGGCCAGGCGAGCGAGTTGGTCGGCAATGGCGCGGGTGACGCGGGCGGCTTCGCGGCTGGGGTCGAGTTTGAGCGGCTCCAGCCAGAGCAGCCGCAGGCGCTGGCGGATGGCGTCGTGGTGCAGGTCGGCCAGCCGGATGCGGTGGTGCGCCGGGTCGGGGTAGGGAACATAGGTGGCGCCGCTGCGCGAAAAATCGGCGTACAGCTCGATGGAGCGGCCCACGTCCACCACCACGATGAAGGGTGGGCGGCCCTCGTCGGCCGGCAGCGCGCGGGCGTAGGCGTCGGCTTGGGCGTGCGCGCGCAGCATGGCACGGTCCCAGCCGCCGCTGTCCAAGTCCAGCCCGGTTTGCTTGGCCTCCAGCACGAAGCAGCCGCGCCGGTATAGGTCGATGAAGCCGTGCGTCACGCTGCCATCGGCGTGCGCGATGTCCACCCGGCGCTCGAACACGTAGGCATCGTCGCGCGCCTGGCCGGTGGCCGGCTGTGGTCGGGGCAGGTCGAGCGCTTCGGTCAGTTCCGTGAGGAAAAGTGGGTAGTTGGCG
>NZ_CALIND010000002.1:0-32116 GCF_938045175.1 uncultured Tepidimonas sp. | reverse complement strand
CCCCCGCCAGACGACCGTCTCGGTCCGCACGGATCCAGTTGTGCAGCGTCTGTTGCGCAATGCCCAGGATCTTCGCCGTCGCCGCCATGCTCTGGCCAGCCTTGACCAGCCTGACCGCTTCCAGCTTGAACTCCAGCGTGTCGCGCGCTCTCGTTGCCTTCGTCACTTCCGTTCTCCTTGCCTGTATTCAACCACTCAGCAATGGATCCGGTTTCCAGGGGCAAGGTCAAGGTTACATGATTAGCAATTTTTATTTGAGCAACGCCAGCACGTCCCGAAAGCGAGAATGGCGCGCGTCGCGCAGCCACTCGAACCCCACCATCTCGACGGTCACCAACTCCACCCCACTGCTGGCCAACCGGTCGAACGCGGCGTCTCGGTCCCGCTCCCGACGCGACCCACAGGCATCGGTCACGACCCACACGTCCAGCTCGTGCTCGAGCAGACCGAGCGCTGTTTGCAGCAAGCACACGTGCGCCTCACAACCGGCCAGCACGACCGTCTGGCGCGCGGGGACTGCGGGCTTTTGCAGGTGTTTGGGCAGGCTGCGTGCGTTGCCCGTGGGGCGCACGGGCGCCTGCAGCGCCGCCAACAGGCCGCTGTCACAGGCATCGAACGCGGTTTTGGCAAACACCTGCCGGCAGCGGCTGCGCAGCTCGGCGGGCAACGCCCCCAGGCGCTCGGGGGCCTGCTCTGTGCCCCACACCGGCACATCCAGCAACTGGGCCAGCTGGGCCAGCACGGTAGCCCGCTGCAGCACGTCATCGCCGTGGGCGATCGCGGCCATCAAACGGGGCTGGTAGTCCACCAGGACGAGCTGGCAGTCGCGTAGATCCAACAACATGGGGGGTTTTCCTCGCTGATGCGTGGGCGGCCATTGACGAGCCGCACCATCTGGCCGTAATGTCACCGCCATGACCAGAACGAGCGGTTATTCGGCACCGTGTATGCGATCGTCGGCACGCAGCAGGCGCTGGGCGGCCGTGCTCGCGTTGATCGCGGCCAGTGGCTGGCTGCCCGTCGCCGAGGCCCGCGATCCTATCATGGAGCTGCTGGCGGCGCGGGGGGTGGTGCCGTCTGCCGCCGCAGCCGCGTCGGTCGTGGGCGAGCCCATCGGTGATTCCGAGGGCGGCACGCCCAATGCCTCGACCCCGGGTGTTTTCCGCCGAGATGACGAGCCGGGCCGTCGCTCCGCCGCACTGGTCTATGCGATGGCGTATGTCGGTGTCCCCTACCAGCGGGGTGGCACCGGGTTCGAACAGGGCGTGGACTGCAGCGGCTTCGTGCAGGTGACGTTTTGGGAGAGCGCGGGCATCCGCCTGCCACGGCGCTCGGTCGAACAAGCCCAGGCCACGCAAGCGATCGAGCCCGACGCGCTGGAACCCGGCGACCTGGTGTTTTTCAACACCCAAGGGCAGTCGTTCAGCCACGTCGGGATCTACGTGGGCCAAGGGCGCTTCATCCATTCCCCACGTACGGGGGCGCAGGTGCGGCTGGAACGGCTCGACGACCGCTACTGGCGCTCCCGTTTCGACGGGGCGCGGCGGGTCATTGGTGGAGCGGCCAGCGGCTGACGGCGACCGCTGGCCACACCCGGCCCCGGTCAGTCATGCCGCAGCGGCAGCGGCCTTGCGCAAAATGTCGTACAGCTCGTCCTTGAGGCGCAGCTTCTCTTTCTTCAACGTTTCGATCTGCTCGTGCGTCGCAGGCTCGATGCCCTGCTCCATGCGCTGGATGCGTTCGTCCAGCTCGTTGTGCTTGTCGAACAGACGCGTGAAATGGTGGTTGTGGTGCTTGAGTTTGCTGATCAGGTCGCGGTACTCGGGGAACATGATCTCTCCTGTGTCAGTGGTCAACGATCGATGGATCAACTGTAACCGAGCCCAGCGCACCTTCCCGGCGAAGGCTGCCAGCAGTGGCGCGCTTTTTGACGCAACGCAAACCGCCCCGCCCCAGGTACAGCGCTCGCCACAGCCTCATCCATCGCGCCGAACACAGTCAGCGAAGTAGCGCTTGCCACCATCGAACGTCTCTTCGATGACCAGCCCATGGATGTCGGTCTCGAACCCCGGGCAGCGTTCGTTGAACTCGCGCGAAAACTTCAGGTAGTCCACGATGCGGCGGTTGAACACTTCACCCGGGATGAGCAGCGGAATGCCAGGCGGATACGGCGTGATGAGGGCAGTGGTGATGCGCCCCTCCAGCTCGTCGATCGTCACGCGCTCGGTGTTGCGGCGCGCGATCTGCGCGTAGGCGTCACTGGGCTTCATGGCCGGCGTCAGATCGCTCAGGTAGATCTCGGTGGTCAGCCGCGCCACGTCGTAGCGGGCGTACATCTCGTGCACGAACTGGCACAGGTCGCGCAGACCCATGCGCTCGTAGCGGGGCTGCTTGCGGCAGAACTCCGGCATCACGCGCCACATGGGCTGGTTGCGGTCGTAGTCGTCCTTGAACTGCTGCAAGGCGGTGAGCAGCGTGTTCCAGCGGCCCTTGGTGATGCCGATGGTGAACATGATGAAAAACGAGTACAGGCCCGTCTTTTCCACCACCACGCCGTGCTCGGCCAAAAACTTGGTCACGATGCTGGCCGGGATTCCCGTGGGCGCGAAGTCGCCCTTGAGGTTGAGGCCCGGCGTGATGATGGTGGCCTTGATGGGGTCGAGCATGTTGAAGCCCGGCGCCATGTCGCCGAAGCCATGCCAGGCGTCTTCGCCGTCGGCGGTCTGCACGCCGGCGGCATCGGTGCGCTTGAGTACCCAGTCATCGGCACGGCCAATGCCCTCTTCCGCCAGCTCCTCCGGCCCCCAAACCTGGAACCACCACTCGTCAGGTCCGAATTCGGCATCCACCTTGCGCATGGCGCGCCGGAAGTCGAGCGACTCGGCGATGCTCTCCTCCACCAGCGCCGTGCCTCCCGGCGGCTCCATCATCGCGGCGGCCACGTCGCAGCTGGCAATGATGCTGTACTGCGGGCTGGTCGAGGTATGCATCAGATACGCCTCGTTGAACAGGTGGCGATCGAGGCGCTGCGTTTGCGAGTCCTGCACCAACACTTGTGACGCCTGGCTGATGCCGGCTAGCAGCTTGTGGATGGACTGCGTGGAGTACACCACCGAATGTTGCGGCCGTGCGCGCTTGCGCCCCATGGCGTGGAAAGTGCCATAAAACGGGTGAAACGCCGCGTGCGGCAGCCACGCCTCATCGAAGTGCAGGTTGTCCACGTAGCCATCGAGCAGCTGCTTGATGGTTTCGGTGTTGTAGAGCACCCCGTCGTAGGTGGATTGGGTCAGCGTGAGGATCTTGGGCCGCACGCTGGCGGGATCCACGCCTTGCAGCAAGGGGTGCGCCGCAATCTTGGCGCGGATGCTGTCGGGCTCGAACTCGCTGCGCGGAATCGGGCCGATGATGCCGTAGTGATTTCGCGTGGGCTTGAGGAATACGGGGATGGCCCCGGTCATGATGATGCTGTGCAGGATAGACTTGTGGCAGTTGCGGTCCACCAGCACCACATCGCCCGGCGCCACCGTGTGGTGCCAAACCATCTTGTTGCTGGTGCTGGTGCCGTTGGTGACGAAGAAACAGTGGTCGGCGTTGAAGATACGCGCGGCGTTGCGCTCGCTCTCGCCAATGGCGCCGTTGTGGTCCAGCAGCTGGCCCAGCTCCTCCACCGCGTTGCAGACGTCGGCGCGCAGCATGTTTTCACCAAAGAATTGGTGAAACATCTGACCCACGGGTGTCTTGAGAAACGCCACCCCACCCGAATGCCCAGGACAGTGCCACGAATACGAGCCGTCTTCGGCATAGTCCAGCAACGCCTTGAAAAAGGGCGGCTGGATGTACTCCAGGTACGCCTTGGCCTCGCGGATGATGTGGCGCGCGACGAACTCCGGCGTATCCTCGAACATGTGGATGAAGCCGTGCAGCTCGCGCAAAATGTCGTTGGGCAAGTGGCGGCTGGTGCGCGTCTCACCGTACACGTAGATCGGCACTTCGGCATTCTTGCGTCGCACCTCCTGGATGAAGGCGCGCAGGTTCTGCACCGCCGGGTCGTCTTCCGGGTTGCCGCTGATTTCCTCGTCGTCGATCGACAGAATGAAGGCGCTGGCGCGGCTTTGCTGCTGGGCGAACTGGCTGAGGTCGCCGTAGCTGGTGACGCCCACCACGTCGAAGCCCTCGGCCTCGATGGCCTGCGCCAGCGCCCGGATACCCAAGCCCGAGGTGTTGTCGGAACGGTAGTCTTCGTCGATGATGACGATGGGAAAGCGGAATTTCATGGGGCGCAAGTGTACGAACAACCGGTGGGCGACGGATGACTCCGCACGAGAAAATAACGAACGGCGTCACGCAGGCGTTGTATAACCCAAACACGCGCTCGGGGTTCATTCACCGCGCACTGAGGCAGCGAAGGACCTGATCATGGCAGATTCGACGGTATGGTGGCTGCTGGCCGGCGTGGCCGTCGCGGCCGAGCTGACCAGCGGTACATTCTTCTTGCTCATGTTGGCCCTAGGGGCCGCCGCCGGTGCGCTGGCCGCGCATGCCGGTTTGGGCTTGAGTGGGCAGCTCGTGACGGCGGCACTCGTCGGCGGTGGCGCGGTGGCAGTATGGATGCGCTGGCGCCGCCGCCACCCCAAGGGCCCCGCGCCACAGTCCGACCCCAACGTGGTGCTCGACATCGGCCAGATCATCCACGTGCCCGCCTGGAATACCGATGGCACTGCCCACGTGCGCTACCGCGGGGCGGACTGGGTGGCCCAAGCGGCTGCTGGAACGTCACCATCACCCGGCGCCTGGCGCATCACCGCCGTCATCGGCAATCGCCTGGTCGTCGAGCCTGCCTGACCCCATCGGCACTTTTTCTCACACCGGAGGCTTTATGGAAATCGCTTTCCTCCTACTCGTCATCGCCGTGATCTTCGTGGCCAAGGCCATCAAGGTCGTGCCACAGCAAACCGCCTGGGTCGTCGAGCGCCTCGGGCGCTACGACCGCACGCTGGCGCCAGGCTTGAACTTCGTCATCCCGTTCATCGAAAAGGTCGCCTACAAACACAGCCTCAAGGAAATCCCGCTGGACGTGCCCGAACAGATCTGTATTACCAAGGACAACACCCAGCTCAAGGTAGACGGCATCCTGTACTTCCAGGTCACCGACCCCATGCGTGCCAGCTACGGCTCGTCCAACTACGTGCTGGCGATCACGCAGCTGGCTCAAACCACCCTGCGCAGCGTCATCGGCCGGCTTGAGCTGGACAAAACTTTCGAAGAGCGCGAGATGATCAACGCCCAGGTGGTCAACGCCATCGACGAAGCCGCGCTCAACTGGGGCGTGAAGGTGCTGCGCTACGAGATCAAGGATCTGACGCCCCCCGCCGAAATCTTGCGCGCCATGCAGGCGCAGATTACCGCGGAGCGCGAGAAAAGGGCACTGATCGCCGCCTCCGAGGGCAAGCGGCAAGAGCAGATCAACCTGGCCGAGGGCGAACGTGCGGCGTTCATCGCCAAGTCCGAGGGCGAAAAGCAAGCCGCCATCAACCAGGCGCAGGGCGAGGCAGCCGCCATCCGCGAGGTGGCCGAGGCCACCGCCCAGGCCATCGAGCGCGTGGCGGCGGCCATCCGCCAACCTGGTGGTGAGCAAGCGGTGCAACTGAAGGTGGCCGAAAAAGCCGTGGAAGCCTACGCCCGCGTCGCACACGATGCCGACACGACGCTCATCGTGCCCAGCAACATGACCGAAGTCTCGGCCCTGATCGGCTCCGCCATGAAGATGGTGGGTACGGTCAAGACCAACTGAGCCGCGGTGTACAATGCGTGGCTGCCACGGAGAGATGGATGAGTGGTTTAAGTCGCACGCCTGGAAAGCGTGTAGGGGTTAACAGCCCCTCGGGGGTTCGAATCCCCCTCTCTCCGCCACGAATCCGAAATCACCTCAGCCGGGTATCCACCTCGCGCCGCTGCAGCGCCAGGTACTCGCGGGACTGCATTTCGTGCAGTCGCGAAACGGTACGCGGAAACTCGTGCGCCAGCGGCCCTTCGGTGTAGAGCTGCTCCGGCGGCACGGCCGCCGAAACGATCAGCTTGACGCGGCGATCGTAGAGCACGTCGACCAACCAAGTGAAGCGCCGGGCTGCCGACGCCATGTTGACCGGCATGTGCGGCACATTGCTCAACAGCACGGTGTGAAACTGGGTGGCCAGTTCCAGATAATCGTTTTGTGAGCGTGGGCCGCCACAGAGGGTGCGAAAGTCGAACCACACAACGCCCCCCGCGCGGCGAATGGCGCGGATCTCACGCCCCTCGATGCGCAGCACGGGGTCTTCGTCGTGCGCCTCGGCCAGTTGCTCGAAGGTCGCCTCCATTTCGCGCTCGGTGGCCTCGCCCAACGGTGTCAGGTACAGCCGCACGTGCTCCAGCGTGCGGCGCCGATAGTCGATGCCGTGGTCGACGTTGACCACCTCCATCGTGCGCTTGAGCAGCTCGATGGCCGGCAGGATGCGATCGCGGTGCAGGCCGTCCGGGTACAACCCATCCGGATGAAAGTTGCTGGTCGTCACCATCCCGATGCCGTATTTCTGCAGCGCCTCCAGCAGCCGATGCAGGATCATGGCGTCGGTCACGTCGGCCACGTGAAATTCGTCGAAGCAGATGAGTCGGTAGCGCACCGACATCTGCCGAGCCAGCGCGTCGAGGGGGTCGACCGTGCCCTGCAGATTCGTGAGCTCGCGGTGCACCTCCCGCATGAACTCGTGAAAATGCAGCCGCGTCTTGCGCCGCAGGGGCACGGCGTTGTAGAAGCAGTCCATCAAAAAGCTTTTGCCGCGCCCTACCCCGCCGTACATGTACACGCCGCGCGGGATCGGCAGGCGGTTGATCAGCTTTTTGAGCGCATTCGAGCGCCGCTGCTTGAAGTGCGCCCACTCAGCGGCGCAACGCTCCAGCGCCTGCACCGCGCGCAGCTGCGCCGGGTCACTGTGGTAGCCGCGTGCGGCCAGCTCCGCCTCGTAGGCGCGCCGCACCGGCCCCCACGAGGGGTCCGGTGCCGGCGCTTCGGCACGTGCCTGCATCGAACCACCCGCTCAGAAATTGAGCGTGCGCTTGTCCACGGCCAAGGCGGCTTCTTTGGTGGCCTCGGACAGCGAGGGGTGGGCGTGGCAAATGCGGCCGATATCCTCGGCACTGGCGCGAAACTCCATCGCCACCACGGCTTCGGCGATCAGTTCGGAGGCCATCGGCCCCACGATGTGCACGCCCAGGATCTCGTCCGTGGTGGCATCGGCCAGCACCTTGACCATGCCGGTGGTGTCACCCAACGCGCGCGCGCGGCCATTGGCCAGGAAAGGGAACGTACCCGCCTTGTACGCGCGCCCGGCGGCCTTGAGCTGCTGCTCGGTCTGTCCCACCCAGGCAATCTCGGGGCTGGTATAGATGACCCACGGAATGGTGTTGAAATTGACGTGGGGGTGCTGACCCGCGATGCGCTCGGCCACGGCCACGCCCTCCTCCTCGGCCTTGTGCGCCAGCATGGGGCCGCGCACCACGTCGCCCACGGCCCACACGCCAGGCAGGTGGGTGCGGCACTCGTCGTCCACCACGATGGCGCCGCGCTCGTCGAGCTTCAGCCCCACGGCCTCGGCATTGAGCCCTGCCGTATGGGGCACGCGGCCGATGGAGACGATGAGCTTGTCGGCCTCCAGCGTCACCGCCTCGGCCTTGGCGTTGGTGTAGGCGATGCTGACCCCCTTGCGGGTCGTCTTGACCTCGCCGACCTTGACGCCCAGCTCGATCTTGAGGCCCTGTTTATCGAACGCCTTCTTGGCCTCCTTGGCAATCTGTTCGTCGACCGCGGCCAGGAAGGTGGGCATTCCCTCCAGAATGGTGACCTCAGCCCCCAGGCGGCGCCAGACCGAGCCCATCTCCAGCCCGATCACACCCGAGCCGATGATCGCCAACTTTTTGGGTACCGCACCCAGGCGCAGCGCGCCGTCGTTGGACAGGATCTTGTCCTCATCGAACGGCACGCCAGGCAGCGCCCGGGCGCTGGAGCCGGTGGCAACGACGACGTGCTTGCCCACCAGAGTCTCGGTCTGCTCACCGCTGACGGCGATTTCGTAGCCGCCCTCCACTGCCCGCACGAACGAGCCGCGCCCATGGAAGAACGTAACCTTGTTCTTCTTGAACAGGTAGAGGATGCCGTCGTTGTTTTGCTTCACGACCGCATCCTTGCGCGCGATCATCTTGGCCACGTCGATCTTGACGGGGCCGGTACTGATGCCGTGCTCGGCGAAGTGGAGCTGCGCGTGCTCGAAGTGCTCGGACGACTGCAGCAGTGCCTTGGAAGGGATGCAGCCAACGTTGGTACAAGTGCCGCCCGGGGCGGGGCCGCCGGCGGCGTTTTTCCATTCGTCGATGCAAGCCACTTTGAAGCCGAGCTGCGCCGCGCGGATGGCGGCGATATAGCCGCCGGGGCCGGCGCCGATGACGACGACGTCAAATGCGTGTGCCATGTGTCACTGCTCCGTCGCGTCAAATGTTGAACAGCAGGCGCGCGGGGTCTTCCAGCGCTTCCTTCATTGCCACCAAGCCCAGCACGGCCTCGCGCCCGTCGATGATGCGGTGGTCGTACGACATGGCCAGATAGTTGATCGGACGGATCACGATCTGGCCATTTTCGACCACAGGGCGCTCCTTGGTCGCGTGCACGCCCAGGATGGCCGACTGCGGCGGGTTGATGATGGGCGTGGACAACATGGAGCCGAACACACCGCCGTTCGAGATAGAGAACGTCCCGCCGGTCATCTCCTCGATGCCCAGCTTGCCTTCGGCCGCGCGCTTGCCAAAGTCGGCGATCTTTTTCTCGATCTCGGCAAAGCTCAACTGGTCGGCATTGCGCAGGATGGGCACGACCAGACCGCGCGGCGAACCCACCGCGATGCCGATGTCGAAGTAGCCGTGGTAGACGATGTCGTTGCCGTCCACGCTGGCGTTGAGGATGGGGAACTTCTTGAGCGCGTGCACCGCGGCCTTGACGAAAAAGCTCATGAAGCCGAGCTTGACGCCGTGTTCTTTTTCGAAGCGCTCCTGGTACTTCTTGCGCAGCTCCATGACCGGCGCCATGTTGACCTCGTTGAAGGTGGTCAGGATGGCGTTGGTGGCCTGCGACTGCAGCAGGCGCTCGGCGATGCGGGCGCGCAGACGCGTCATGGGCACGCGCTGTTCGGGCCGGTTGGCCAGATCGGCGGGCAAGCCAACCGGCGCGCTGACGGGGGGCAGCACACGAGTGGGCGCCCCCGTGGGGATGGCGGCCGCCGGGGCCGCCGCCGCGGCGGGCTTGGGCGCCGCCACCGCCGCCAGCACGTCACCCTTGGTGACGCGACCATCCTTGCCGGTGCCGGCCACAGAGCCCGGTGCCAGGCCATGGTCGGCCATCAACTTGGCGGCAGCAGGCATCGCCACCCCGGCCATACGACCGCCCTCCGCGGCAGGCGCGGCGGCAGCGGCAGCCACCGGTGCGGGTGCCGGGCTCGGTGCTGGGGAGGCGGCGGGCGTCGCTGCAGGTGCGGGCGTGGCGACGGCCTTGCCCTCGGTATCGACGCGGGCGATCACTTGCTCCGACACGACCGTGCCACCGTCACCGACCACGATTTCGGCCAGCACACCGGCAGCGGGCGCCGGCACTTCCAGCACCACTTTGTCGGTCTCGATTTCGATCAGAATCTCGTCGGCAGCCACGAGGTCGCCGACCTTTTTCTTCCACTGCAACAGGGTGGCCTCCGCAACCGACTCCGACAGCTGCGGCACTTTCACATCAACGATGGCCATGGTGTGTTCTTCCTCGATCAATGCTTGAAAAGGGGGATGACAGGACCGACGCGCCCACGACGGCTCGGGCGCGCCATTGCGCCGTGACGTCTCACTTGGTCAGGATGAAGCCCTTGAGTCGGCCGAAGGCGGCTTCGACCAATGCCTTTTGTTGCTCCTGGTGCAGGTGCGCGTAGCCTACCGCCGGCGACGCCGATGCGGCGCGGCCCGCGTAGCCCAGGCGCTGGCCGTCGAGCATGTTTTCGTGGATGTTGTGCTGCACGAAAAACCACGGCCCCTGGTTTTGCGGCTCGTCCTGGCACCACACGATGTCGGTGGCGTTGGGGAAGCGCTTGAGCTCGGCGGCAAAGGCCCGATGGGGGAACGGGTAGAGCTGCTCGATGCGCACGATGGCGACGTCGTCGGCCCCCTTTTCTTCGCGTTTTTTGGTCAGGTCGTAGTACACCTTGCCCGAGCAGACGATGACGCGCTTGACACGCTGCGCGTTTTTGATTACGTCGGCGTTTTGCTCGGGGATGACGGTCTGGAAGCCCCCTTTGGTGAACTCGGACAGTGGCGACGCCGCGTCCTTGTGCCGCAGCAGCGACTTGGGTGTGAAGACGATGAGCGGCTTGCGCAGGTTGCGCACCATTTGCCGGCGCAGCACGTGGAAAATCTGGCTGGCTGTGGTGGGCTGCACGATCTGCATATTGGTGTCGGCAGCCAGCTGCATGAAGCGCTCGATGCGCGCCGAGCTGTGCTCGGGCCCCTGTCCTTCATAGCCGTGCGGCAGGAACAGCGTGATGCCGTTGACGCGGCCCCATTTGACCTCGCCCGAGGCGATGAACTGGTCGATGACGACCTGCGCCCCGTTGGCGAAGTCACCGAACTGCGCCTCCCAAATCACCAGCGTGTTCGGGTCGTTGGACGCATAGCCGTATTCGAACCCGAGCACCGCTTCCTCGGACAGGATGGAGTCGATGACGACGAACGGTGCCTGGTTGTCGGCGACGTTTTGCAGCGGGATGTAGGTCCCTTCGTCCCACTTCTCGCGATTCTGGTCGTGGATGACCGCATGGCGGTGCGTGAACGTACCGCGGCCGCAGTCCTCACCCGACAGCCGCACGCCGTAGCCACTGGCGACCAGGGAGGCAAACGCCATATGCTCGCCCATGCCCCAGTCGACGGGGATCTCGCCGCGTCCCATGGCGGCGCGGTCGGCCAGCACCTTCTTGACGAGCTGATGCGGCGTGATGTTGTCCGGTACCGTGGTAATGCGCTCGGCCAGGCGTTTCCACTCCGACAACGGGATGGCAGTGTCGGCCGCGTCGGTCCACTTCTTGCCAAGGAACGGCGTCCAGTCCACCGCGTATTTGCTCTTGTAGTTGGTCAGCACCGGATCCACGGTACGGCGCCCTTCATCCAGCATGGCACGGTACGCCTTGACCATTTCGTCCGGCCCTTCCGGCGGCAGGATGCCCTGCGCCACCAGCTTGTCGCCGTAGAGCTTGCGTGTGCCGGGGTGCTGCGCGATCTTTTTGTACATCAGCGGCTGGGTCAGCGACGGCGTGTCTTGCTCGTTGTGGCCCAGCTTGCGGAAGCACACGATGTCGATGACGACGTCCTTGCGGAACGTCTGGCGGTATTCGATCGCCAGTTGCGTCGCCAACACCACGGCCTCCGGATCGTCACCGTTGACGTGCAGCACCGGGGCTTCGATCATCTTGACGACGTCGGTGCAGTACAGCGTCGAGCGGCTGTCGCGCGGGTCCGAAGTGGTAAAGCCGATCTGGTTGTTGATGACGATGTGCACCGTGCCGCCGGTGTAGTAGCCGCGCGTTTGCGCCAGCGCCAGCGTCTCCATCACCACACCCTGACCGGCAAACGCGGCGTCGCCGTGCACGAGCACCGGCAGCACTTGGTCGCCGCGCTTGTCGCCGCGCCGGTCCATGCGCGCGCGGGCCGAGCCCTCGACCACGGGGTTGACGATCTCAAGGTGCGACGGGTTGAACGCCAGGCTCAGGTGCACCGGGCCGCCAGGTGTGGAGACGTCGGAACTGAAACCCTGGTGGTACTTGACGTCACCGGCCGGCAGGTCTTCGGGCGCCTTGTGTTCGAACTCGGCAAACAAGTCCTTGGGCATCTTGCCCATGACGTTGACCAGGACGTTGAGGCGCCCGCGGTGGGCCATGCCGATCACGACCTCCTGCACGCCGGCAGCGCCCGCCTGCTGAATGAGCTCATCCATGGAGGCAATGAAGCTCTCGCCCCCTTCGAGTGAGAAGCGCTTTTGCCCGACGTACTTGGTGTGCAAGTAGCGCTCCAACCCTTCCGCCTTGGTGAGGTTTTCCAGGATGTGCTTCTTTTGTTCGGCGGTGAAGTTGGGCTTGCTGCGGATGCGCTCGAGCTTTTCCTGCCACCAGCGCTTTTGCGCCATGTCGGTGATGTACATGTACTCGGCGCCGATCGTGCCGCAGTACGTCTCGCGCAGCGCGTTGAGCAGCTCGCGCAGCGACATCGTCTCCTTGCCAAAGTAGGTATTGGAGACGTTGAATGTGGTTTCGAGGTCGGCGTCGGTGAAGCCGTAGAACGAGGGTTCGAGCTCGGGGATCTCGGGGCGCTCGGAGCGCTTGAGCGGATCGAGGTTGGCCCAGCGCACGCCGATGTTGCGGTAGGCCGCGATCAACTGCTGGGTAGCCACCCGCTTGCGCGCGATGTCGGAATCCGCCCCCTGGGCCGCCACGGGATGCACGACGCCCTGCTTGGCCATCTCGGCAAACGCCGCGATCACCGGCATGTGCGGGATGTCGCGAGCGTCGCTGCCATCGACCGCCGGCACGTGCTGCAGCGCATCGAAGTAATCGCGCCACGATTCGGGCACGCTGGTAGGGTCGGTGAGGTATTTCTCGTACATCTCCTCCACGTACGGCGCGTTGCCGCCAAAGAGGTACGAGTTGCCATTGAAGGCCTGGTAGACGCTCGTCGTCTCGCTCATGGAATCGCTGACCTCCGTCTCCCTGCAGGAGACTTGCTGGTTGGAACAACCTTCCGCGACACGGCTGAACCGGTTGGCGGACGCGACAGTGACACTGGAAGGAACTGTGCAGGCCGCATTGTGCCACCAAAGCTCGCGGGCCTGTCAAAAAAAAGACAACTTTTCCCGCCGCCAACGGCTCCAGCGGGTATCGCAATCGTCAAGTTCGCCGCGGTGACAGCCGCTGCTCGGCCGGCACACCCCCCGGCTCATCGAGCTCGATCGCGATCTGCGTGCAGACGGTGCGACACAGGGCAACTGCCTGCTCGCTCTGAACCCGGTAGTAGACCTGGGTGCCCTCTTTGCGCTTGGCCAAGACGCCCGCGCGGTACAGCAGATTGAGGTGCTGCGACAGGTTGGGCTGCGTCGTGTCGATTTCGGCCAATAGCTCCGACACCGACTTCTCCTTGTCGCACAGGGCGTTGAGGATGCGCAGCCGGGTCGGCGTGGCCAAGATCCCGAAAAGCTCGGCCGCTAGCTCGAAAACCCGGTTTTTGTCAACGGTGGCGTCTGTATCAGTCGATGTTTGCATCTTGAAGCAACAGGTCGGATCGTTTCGATCATACCCACGAATCGCACAAACACCAACAACATCAGACCAGGCACACGTGCACTGTGGAAGTCACCGTGAAAGACCAGGGCCGCACGCGCCGGTACATCGCCCCGCGTCACGCGATTCAGCTATCTTCTACTGGACGCACGATAAAACCGGCATATGACCTATGCGCGTCCCAATGGCCGTGGTAGACCTTAGGCAAGCGGGCACGCCTCGTCTCAGCGGCCGCTGGTTCTGAACCAGCCGACTCCGGCCCTCTTTCAGGTGTTTGGCGTCTGAACCAGGTCACGAATCTGCTGCAGGGCGCTGGGATCATCCAACGTGGTCAGGTCGCCGGGGTCCCGCCCCTCACACACCGCCTGGATGGCCCGCCGCAGCAGCTTGCCGCTGCGCGTCTTGGGCAACAGGGAGACGAAGCGCACACGAGCCGGCCGCGCCACTGCCCCGAGCTGTTCGTCCACCACCTTCATGATCTCGCCCTCGAGCCGCAGCGCGTCGGCCTCGGTCGCGGCCAGCGTCGGGTCCTTGAGCACGGCAAACGCCATGGCCACCTGACCCTTGAGCGCATCGGCCACCCCAACGACGGCCACCTCGGCGACGGCGGGGTGGCTGGAGATGCTCTCCTCGATCTCGCGCGTGCCCAGGCGGTGCCCCGCGACGTTGATCACATCGTCGGTGCGCCCCAAGATGTAGTAGTAGCCATCCGCGTCGCGCACGCCCCAGTCGAACGTGCTGTACATCTGGCGGCCGGGGATGCTGGACCAATACGTCTTGACGTAGCGCGCATCGTCCCCCCAGACCGTCTGCAGGCAGCCCGGCGGTAGCGGGTACTGCACCGCGATCACGCCCTTGCGGTCGGGCTCGGAGATCTCTTCGCCGGTGTTTTCGTCGATCAAACGCACGTCGTAGCCATAGACCGCTTTCCCCGGCGAGCCGAATTTGGTGGGCGCGGGCTCGACGCCGTTGCAGATGGCCAGGATCGGCCAGCCGGTCTCGGTTTGCCAATAGTTGTCGATGACGGGTTTGCCGATCGCCTGCGCCATCCAGGTGGCCGTCGGCTCGTCCAGCGGTTCACCCGCCAGGAACAAGGCGCGCAGGCTGCTCAGGTCGTAGCGTGTCAGGTAAGCCGGGTCCTGTTTTTTGAGCACACGTGCGGCCGTCGGCGCAGTAAACATGATCGAGACGCGGTAGTCCTGCACCAGCCGCCACCAGATGCCGGCATCGGGCCGCACGGGCGTGCCCTCGTACATGATGGTGGCCATGCCATTGATCAGCGGCCCATAGATGATGTAGCTGTGCCCGACGACCCAGCCGATGTCGCTGGTGGAGAAATACGTCTCCCCGGGATTGGCCATGTAGATGTGGCGCATGGAGGCGGCCAGCGCCACCGCGTAGCCGCCCGTGTCCCGCTGCACGCCCTTGGGCTTGCCCGTCGTGCCACTGGTGTAGAGGATGTAGCTGGGGTGCGTGCTGTCCACCCACTCACAAGGCACCTGCGCATCCCGGTGCTGCTCGCGCAGCGCGGCGTAGTCCACGTCGCGGCCGGCCACCGGATCCAGCGCCGCCAACCCACGGTTGACCATCAAGACGCGCTCGGGCTGGTGGCGCGACAGGCGTATCGCCTCGTCCAGTAGATGCTTGTACGGCACCACCTTGCCGGCGCGCATGCCGGCATCGGCGCTCACGATGACCTTGGGCGTCGCGTCGTCGATGCGCGTGGCCAGGCTGTGGCTCGCAAAGCCGCCGAACACCACGGAGTTGATGGCACCGATGCGCACGCAAGCCAGCATCGCAAACGCCGCTTCCGGGATCATCGGCATGTAGATCAAGACGCGGTCACCCTTGGTCACCCCCAGCGATTGCAAAATCGCCGCCATGCGCTGCACCTCGGTTTGCAGCTCGCGGTAGGTATAGACACGCTCGGTGTTGGTTTCGGTGGAGACGTAGATGAGCGCGTTTTGGTCACCGCGGGTGGCGACGTGCCGATCCACCGCGTTGTGGCACAGATTGGTCAGCCCGCCCTCGAACCAACGCACAAACGGCGGATGGTCGGTGTTGCACACGCGCCGGTAGGGCTCGTGCCAGTCGATGAGGCGGGCCTGTTCTGCCCAGAAAGCATCCCGGTCATCGATCGAACGACGATAAAAATCGGCATAGCGCTCGGCCATGGGGGTCTCCTCGCTTGGCGTTGTCAATCGTGCGCCATTATGGCGCTGCGCCTTGCACGGGACTGACGCACGGAGTGGATGCGGCCGCCCCACACGGGCCAGCCGGACACCATGAAAAAAGCCAGCACATAGGCTGGCTTTCGAGATGGGGTTGGTGGGTGATGCAGGGTTCGAACCTACGACCCCTGCCGTGTGAAGGCAGTGCTCTACCACTGAGCTAATCACCCGGTCGTTATGTCGATAGGCGTGATTATAGCCGACTTTTTCAGCCACCCGCGGCCGGTTGGGCGGCGGGCTCCAGGCGACGCCACACCGTGCGGCCCTTCGACTCTTTGTCCAGCGCAGTCAGCACCGCCTCGTGCTCGGCACACTCCGCATCGCTGGCGCGCAGCACCGGCAGGGCAAAGGTGGACAGGTCGCGGCGTGCCAGCGCATCGCCACCCGCCCCGGGCATCGGCACCTCGATGACAAGTGACTCCTGCCCGCGCGTCATGTAGATGTACACGTCGGCCAGCAGCTCGGCGTCGAGCAGCGCGCCATGCAGCTGACGGCCGGAATTGTCCACGCCCAGGCGGTCGCACAGGGCATCGAGCCCGTTGCGTTTGCCCGGCCACATCTCCTTGGCCATGACCAGGGTGTCGATGACCCCGCGCACCAGGCGGCGCGTCGGCCCGAGCCCCAGGCGGCCGAATTCCGCGTCCAGAAAGCCGAGGTCGAACGGGGCGTTGTGAATGATCAGCTCGGCGCCCTGCAGATAGTCGGCCAGCTCGGCCGCGATGTCGGCAAAGCGTGGCTTGTCGGCCAAAAACTCGAGCGTGATGCCGTGCACGCGCAGCGCGTCCTCGTGGATGTCGCGCTCCGGGTTGAGGTAGAAGTGCCGGTTGTTCCCGGTGAGCTGGCGGTTGACCAGCTCGACGCAGCCGATCTCGATGATGCGGTCGCCGTCCTGCGGCGACAGGCCGGTCGTTTCGGTATCGAGCACGATCTGGCGCATGGGTCACACCAAGGTCAGTGCCGCTCGCGGGCGTGGTTGATGGAGTAGCGCGGGATCTCGATCGTGACGTCCTGCGTGCCCAGGCGTGCCTGACAGCTCAGGCGCGAGTGGGGCTCCAGCCCCCACGCCTTGTCGAGCATGTCCTCTTCCTCTTCGCTGGGCTCGTTGAGGGATTCGTAGCCCTGGCGCACCACGACGTGGCAGGTGGTGCAGGCGCAGCTCATCTCGCACGCATGCTCGATGGGGATGTCGTTGTCGAGCAGCGCCTCACAAATGGAGGTGCCAGTGGGCGCCTTGACGGCGGCGCCCTGCGGGCAGCACTCGGGATGGGGCAAGACGGTGATGACGGGCATTCAAAGATTCTCCACATGCCGGCCCGCCAGGGCCTGGGCGATGCTGCGGTTCATGCGACGGGCAGCGAAGTCTTCCGTGCCTTTGGCCAAGGCTTTGGTGGCGGCCTCGATCGCTCCCGCATCCGTGCCGGAGCGGGCCGACTCGACGGCTTGCAGCAAGCCCTCGATCGCTTGGCGTTCGCCTTCGTCCAACAAATCGCCATCGGCGGCGAGCGCGCTGCGGGTGGCCTCGAGCATCCGTTCCGCCTCGACCCGGGCTTCGATCAGCACGCGTGTCTGCATGTCCTGCTCGGCGGTGGCGAAGCTGTCTTGCAACATACGGGCGATCTGGTCTTCGCTGAGGCCGTACGACGGCTTGACGTCGATGTGCGCTTCCACACCCGAGGTGAGCTCGCGGGCGCTGACGGTCAGCAGACCGTCAGCGTCCACGGTAAACGTCACGCGGATGCGCGCCGCGCCCGCAGCCATCGGCGGGATGCCGCGCAGCTCGAAGCGGGCCAGGCTGCGGCAGTCCTGCGCCAGATCACGCTCGCCTTGCACCACATGCAGCGCCAGCGCCGTCTGGCCATCGCGGTAGGTGGTGAAATTTTGCGCTCGGGCTGTGGGGATCGGCGTGTTGCGCGGCACGATGCGCTCGACCAGCCCGCCCATCGTCTCGATGCCCAGCGACAGCGGGATGACGTCGAGCAGCAGCAGCTCGCCGTTCGGGTCGTTGCCGGCGAGCTGGTTGGCCTGGATGGCCGCGCCGATGGCCACCACTTCGTCGGGGTTCAAATCGATCAGGGGCTCGCGTCCAAAAAACTGCGCGACCGCCTGCCGCACGACCGGCATGCGGGTCGAGCCCCCCACCATGACGACGCCCTGCACCTCGTCGGGGGCAACACGCGCATCGCGCAAGACGCGGCGCACGGCCGCCATGGTTCGCTCGGTCAACGAACGGGTCAGATCGGCGAACTCGGTCATCCCCAGCGCCAGTGTCTGCGCGGCAGCCCCACGGGGCACCAACAAGGTCACGCGCTCACCTTGGGCGCAGGCGCTCAGGGCTTCTTTGGCGCGCCGGGCCTCGGCCAGCAGCGCCGCGCGCTGCCCGGCGGGCAGTGCCGCCAGGGCCTTGCCCGGCTCGATCTGCTGCAGTGCCCAGTCGGCCAGGGCGCGGTCGTAATCGTCGCCGCCCAGGGCCGAGTCGCCGCCCGTGGCCACGACCTCGAACACGCCGCGGGTCAGGCGCAGCAGCGACACGTCGAACGTGCCGCCGCCTAGGTCATAGACCAGGTACAGTCCCTCGGAGCCGTTGTCGAGGCCATAGGCGATGGCGGCGGCCGTCGGCTCGTTGAGCAGGCGCAGCACGTTCAGGCCCGCCAGCCGCGCCGCGTCTTTGGTGGCCTGGCGCTGAGCATCGTCGAAATACGCCGGCACGGTGATGACCGCGCCGTACAGGTCGGCGTCAAAGGTGTCTTCGGCGCGCTGGCGCAAGGTCGCCAAGATCTCCGCGCTGATTTCCACCGGCGTCTTGTCGCCGGCGACGGTACGCACCACGATGCCGCCGGGCCCATCGGCCAACGTGTACGGCAGACGCGCGGCAACACCCTGAGCCTGCAGGTCGGCCAGCGAGCGCCCCATCAGCCGCTTGACCGAGCTGATGGTGTTGGCCGGATCATCGACCTGGGCCGCCAGCGCTTCGTACCCGATCTGGCGCGACGGCTGGCTGCCCGCTGGCAGGTAGCGGACAACGCTCGGCAGCAATACCCTGCCCTGCGCATCGGGGAGGCATTCGGCCACGCCGTGGCGCACCGCGGCCACGAGCGAGTGGGTGGTGCCCAAGTCGATACCGACGGCAATGCGCCGCTGGTGCGGGTCGGGCGACGCGCCCGGTTCGGAAATTTGCAATAAAGCCATGGGTGTATTCCGGTGGTGCGGCGTCCATCAGGCCGACTCCAAGCGCGCCTGCAGCGCATCGGCAAACCGCTCGATGAACATGAGCGCACGCACCTGGCTGACGGCTGCGCGTGCATCGCCACGCTGATCGATGGCTTCGGCCAGCAGGGCCAGACGCCGCGCGCGTTCGTCTTCGACCTCCTGCAGCAAGCGGTGGAGCTGCGCTGGCGTTTGCGCTTCGTCGAGCGCCTCGCGCCATTGCATTTGCTGCATCAGAAAGTCCGCCGGCATCGCGGTGTTGGACTCGGCATCGACGGGCACGCCCTGCAATTCGCACCAATAGGCGGCACGCCGCAAGGGGTCGCGCAGACGCTGATACGCCTCGTTGATGCGCACCGACCACTGCATGGCGATGCGCTGTGCGGCAGCAGCCTGGTGGGCAAAACGATCCGGGTGCGCCAGCCGCTGCAGCTGTTTCCAGCGCTCGTCGATCTGGGCGCGATCCAGCGCAAAGCGCCGCGGCAGCCCGAACAGTGCGAAGTCGTCGTCGTGCAGCGACGGCGCGGCCTCAGACACGGAACGACTCGCCACAGCCACAGCGATCCCGCTCGTTCGGGTTGTTGAACTTGAATCCCTCGTTGAGCCCCTCGCGCACGAAATCGAGCTCGGTGCCATCGAGGTACGGCAGGCTCTTGGGATCGACCAGGATCTTGACCCCGTGCGCCTCGAACACCACGTCCTCGGGCGAGATGTCGTCGGCATACTCCAGCTTGTAGGCCAAGCCGGAGCAGCCCGTGGTCTTGACCCCCAGGCGCACGCCCACCCCTTTGCCCCGACGGGCCAAGTATTTGGAGACGTGCCGCGCGGCGGCTTCGGTAATGGTGACGGCCATGTCGTGATGGGGTATTCGATGCGGTCGAAAAAAACGCTGCCAGAGCGCGCCGCGGCACGCCCGGCGTTTGGCAAGCGCGCTCAGGCGGTGGTGGCGTGCTTCTTCTTGTAATCCTCGACCGCCGCCTTGATGGCGTCTTCGGCCAGGATCGAACAGTGTATCTTCACCGGCGGCAATGCCAGCTCCTCGGCGATCTGGCTGTTCTTGATTTGCACCGCCTCGTCCAGCGTCTTGCCCTTGACCCATTCGGTCACGAGCGAGCTGGAAGCGATGGCCGAGCCGCAGCCATAGGTCTTGAAGCGCGCGTCCTCGATGACGCCCGTTTCGGGATTGACCTTGATCTGCAGCTTCATCACGTCACCGCAGGCGGGCGCGCCCACCATGCCGGTGCCGACGTTGTCGTCGCTCTTGTCGAAGCTACCGACGTTGCGCGGGTGTTCGTAGTGGTCGATGACCTTGTCGCTGTATGCCATGGTGTGTTCTCCTGGAGGGTATACCGCGGACTCAGTGCGCGGCCCACTGAATGCTGTTGAGGTCGATGCCTTCTTTGTACATCTCCCACAGCGGCGAGAGTTCGCGCAGTTTCTCGACGTTGGCCTTGATGGCCTCGATGGCGTAGTCGATTTGCTCCTCGGTCGTCCAGCGACCGATGGTCATGCGCAGGCTGCTGTGGGCGAGTTCGTCGCTGCGGCCGAGCGCGCGCAACACGTAGCTGGGCTCGAGGCTGGCCGAGGTGCAGGCCGAGCCACTCGAGACGGCCACGCCCTTGATGCCCATGATGAGCGACTCGCCCTCGACGAAGTTGAAGCTCATGTTGAGATTGTGCGGCACACGCCGGGTCGGGTGACCGTTGAGGAAAGATTGCTCGATCTGGCTCAGGCCGGCGTAGAGCCGATCGTGCAGGCGCTGGATGCGGGGCAACTCGGTGGCCATTTCAGCCTTGGCGATGGCGAATGCCTCCCCCATGCCCACGCACTGGTGGGTGGCGAGCGTGCCGGAGCGCAGGCCGCGCTCATGCCCGCCGCCGTGCATCTGTGCCTCCAGCCGCACGCGCGGTTTGCGCCGCACGTACAAGGCGCCAATGCCCTTGGGGCCGTACGTTTTGTGCGAGGCCAGGCTCATCAGATCCACCGGCAACGTCTGCAGGTCAATGGGCAGCTTGCCCGTGGCCTGGGCCGCATCGACGTGGAAGATCACACCCTTTTCGCGGCAGATGCGCCCGATGGCCTCGATGTCCTGGATGACGCCAATTTCGTTATTGACGTACATGACGCTGGCCAAGATGGTGTCAGGCCGG
Source organism: uncultured Tepidimonas sp. (assembly GCF_938045175.1). NCBI lineage: Bacteria > Pseudomonadati > Pseudomonadota > Betaproteobacteria > Burkholderiales > Tepidimonas > uncultured Tepidimonas sp. Next base: position 11,152 of record NZ_CALIND010000002.1, on the reverse strand, counting down.
ATCGCATCCCGAAACGCGTCCAAGTCCAGCAAGCCGTACTGATCGACGTCCAGATACGTGACTTCGAAGCCCTCACGCTCGAGATGGCGACAGGTGTCGAGCACCGCCTTGTGCTCGGTCTTGACGGTGATGATGTGCTTGCCCTTGCCTTGATAGAAGTGCGCCGCCCCCTTGAGGGCGAGGTTGTTCGATTCGGTGGCGCCACTGGTCCAAACGATCTCGCGCGGATCGGCCCCGATCAAGTCGGCCACCTGCTCGCGGGCGTGTTCGACGGCCTTTTCGGCCTCCCAACCCCAGGCGTGGCTGCGCGAGGCGGGGTTGCCGAAGTGCTCGGTCAGCCAGGGCACCATCTTGTCCACCACGCGCGGGTCCACCGGGGTGGTGGCGCTGTAGTCCAGATAGATGGGAAAGTGCGGGGTCTTGCTCATGGAAAACTCCAAAAATCGGTTACTCGGCCAACCGCGGTCACTTCGCACCGGCCGTGGCCAGCGCAAACACGGAGTTGGGGGCGTTGACCCGCAGCGGCTTGACCACGGGGTTGGGCGAGATGGCCCGCTTGATGGACGGCGGCGGCTCCACCGCCACCCCTTTGGCGAGCTGGTCATCGACCAGCTTTTGCAGCGTGACCGAGCGCAAAAACTCCACCATACGGTCGTTGAGCTCGGCCCACAAATCGTGCGTCATGCAACGCTGGCCGTCGCCGTGGCAGTTTTCCTTGCCACCGCACTGGGTGGCGTCGATCGGCTCATCGACCGACAGAATGATGTCGGCCACCGTGATTTCGGACGCCTTGCGCCCGAGCGTATAGCCGCCACCGGGGCCGCGCGTGGACTCCACGAGGCGGTGCCGACGCAGTTTGCCGAACAACTGCTCTAAATAGGACAGCGATATGTGCTGACGCTGGCTGATGGCAGCCAGCGTCACGGGACCGCTGGCCTGGCGCAGTGCCAGATCGATCATCGCCGTGACGGCGAATCGGCCTTTGGTGGTCAGGCGCATGGCAAACTCCTGGTGAGACCCGACGGATGAGGGAATGTGCGTGCATTCCCGACTGTTTCGCTCGAGTATACCAAAAGCCGAATGTTTTGGTCGGGAATCGACCCTACCGCCAGCCGGGGCGATCGGTGGCGTCAGGCGCTCGGCTGCAGCCAGTCGGTATCCACCTCCGCGGGGCGGGCGTGCACCGCAAAGGCAAACTCGATTCCGGTGCCGGGATGGGCATCGTAGAAGCGCACGCTCGCGCCGATCTTGGCCGCGCGCGTCAAGACGTTGCGCAAGCCGCGGCCAGTGCTGTTGCGCACCTCTGGGGGCGGCAAGCCCACCCCGTCGTCCTCGATCGAGAGAATGACCTGATCGTCGCGCTGCCAGGTGCTGACCGTGATGCGGCGGGCTTTGGCGTGTTTGACGACGTTGGCAAAAATCTCCTGCAGACAGCGAAACAGGTGCAGCACGCCGCGCGCGTCGAGCTGCTCCAGGGGGGCGACTTCTTGCACCTCCCAGCGCAGCTCGATGCCCACCCCTTCTAGTGCGGGGGCGAGGCGCCGACGCAAGGTGCCCAGAATGGCGGGCAGATCCCCCTCCATGGGCTCGAATGAGTCCAACGTCAGCCGTAGCTCGTCGAGCGCTTGGCGCAACATGGAGGCCAACGCCTCTCGGTCGAGCTGGGCAGACGGGTTACGCACCAGGTTGAGCGTCTGCACCAACTGGCTGCCCAAACCGTCGTGCATATCGCGCATCAGGCGCTGGCGCTCGGCCTCGACGGCGCGCTGACGTTCGGCCGCCTGCAACTGCATGAACGCCGCACGCAGCTCGTTTTCGCGCACCGACACGGTCTGCGACAACGTCTCGTTGAGCCGGTGCACCGTGCGCGCCCAAGCCGTGGCACGCTCGACCAGCACCCACCCCATGGTCAGGATCAGGGCGGCGCCTCCCACCGACATCCAGCGCAGGTCCCCATCGCCGGGAAAGTTCAGCTGCACGACCAGAAAGTCGCGCACGCCAGTGGCCAGCGTGAACAGTGCCGCCAGCGTCACCAACCTTTGGTTGTCGTCATAAGCGCGCCGCCGCGCCACGTCCACCACCCCCGCCAGCAGCGCGAGCGCGGCAAACACCGTCAACGCCCCCGCCCAGAGGCGAACATAGTCGTAATCCTGCGTCCACAGCGCCCAAATGATCCACAATGGCGTTGCGGCAATGGCGAGCCACGCCCCCACCCGAACCCAGCGCAGGCGATGCCCGAACAGATGCTCCACCGTCAGGATGAAAAAGCCGACGAAGGCGGCAAACATGACGCGGTGCCAGAAGAACACCATTTCGTGCGACAAGGGTGGCTCGACCACCGCGAGCAACACGGTCCGCATCGCATGCGCCAGGGCCGCCAGCGCGATGAGGATGAACAGCCGTTCACGCAGCGCGCGCCACAGAAACAGCGCCAACCCGCCCACGAAGAATGACAGCGCCGCCATGATCCACGACCCCGTGGACTGCCACAGCATCAGCACGCGGTGGCGCTGCATCAGTGCGTCGTGATCCCCCAACTGCACGGCCGACAGTCCGCTGCGCTCGAGAAAACGCCCCTGCACCTCGACACGCAAGACGTTGTCGCGTGCGTCGGACGCCAGCAAGGCCGATGGCAACGCAACCAGGTGCGGCTGCGATGCCGCCAGCACGGTGCGATCCCGGGGGGCGTACCAGCCGAACTGAAACACCTCGTGCCCGTTGAGCAGGACCCGAAACCGCGTGCCCACGCGCGGCAGCAGCAGTGCCAACCGCGTACCCTCGGGTGACGCATACGCGAGCCCCTCGGGCCACTCGAGCTGGTAATCGACCCGTTCGCGCCAGGCGGGGCTCTCGTCATCCAGCACGTGCGGCAGGGCAATGGCCCGCGGGGGCACGTGCGGATCCAGCGGCAAGCTGGCCTGTGCGTGCGCGATTCGATAGACCCCCGGCAGAGGCACCGGCTGCGACACCCAGTGCAGCGCCCCGAGCAACAGCAAAAACACCAACCCCACCCACCACGCCACACTGCCCTGGGCGGCGTCTGCGGTCGGGCGAGGTGGCTGCCCGGTGGTGGCACTCACAGCAACCCCCGGGCCTGCGCGGCGCGCACCACTTGTACGCGCGTGCGTACCGCCAGCTTGCGGTACAGGTTTTTAATGTGGGTACTCACCGTCGCCACGCCGATGCCCAGCCGTTGCGCGATTTCCTTGTTGACGTAGCCTTGCGCCACCAGGCGCAGCACGTCCGTCTCGCGCTCGGACAGCACGGGGGCAGGCCCTTTGGTGGCCGTGGCATCGCTGTCGATGGCGCGAAACTGTTTGAGCAGCATGCGCGCCAGCAACGGCGAGATGGGCGCGCCCCCCTCGCGGATCTGCTCAATCGCCGCGATCAACTCGTCTTCGGTGCAGCCCTTGAGCACATAGCCGGTGGCGCCCATCTGCAAGGCGCGAATCAGACGCGACTCGTCACCAAAAACGGTGAAGACCAACAGCTCGGCCTCGGGTTTGACCTCGGCCAGCAGGCGCAATATATCTTCCCCGCGCCCATCCGGCAGTCCGAGGTCGACCAGAAAAACGTCGGCCAGGCTGCGCGGAGCCATCATCTCGGCGTGGGCGAAGGTATCCGAATACCCCACCAGCCGCCACTGGGGCCGCTGCCGCAGGGCGCTCTCGACGAAGCGCAGAATGGTGCGGTCGTCCTCGATCAGATAGATCCTCGTGATGTCCGACATGCGTGCATTGTGGACAATTCGGCGCCGCCTTCGCCTCCCCCAAACGGGGGAGGCTGCCATCAGACGGTGGGCGGCGTGACGTTTTCCGTCCCGTGCGCGCCCAGCACCCGATCTTTCAGCCGCGCCAGTTGGTCGCGCACCCGCGCCGCCGCTTCGAACTCCAGGTTGCGCGCGTGCTCGAGCATTTGCTTTTCCAGCCGTTTGATTTCGCGCGCCAAGGCTTTTTCGTCCATCTCCTCCACCCACGCCTCGGCGGCGTGCACCGCGGCTTCCTGGCGCGCCGCCTCCATCGCCTTGTCGCTCATGACGCCGTCGATCAGGTCCTTGATGCGCTTGGTCACCCCGCGCGGCGTCACCCCGTGCGCGGCGTTGTAGGCCAGTTGCTTGGCGCGGCGGCGCTCGGTCTCGTCGATGGCGCGGCGCATCGAGTCGGTGATGGTGTCCGCGTACAAGATCGCCATGCCATTGAGGTTGCGCGCCGCGCGGCCGATGGTTTGGATCAGACTGCGCTCGGCACGCAAAAACCCTTCCTTGTCCGCGTCCAGAATGGCCACCAGGGAAACCTCTGGAATATCAAGCCCTTCCCGCAACAAGTTGATGCCCACCAGCACATCGAACGCGCCCAGGCGCAAATCGCGGATGATCTCGACCCGCTCGACGGTGTCGATGTCGGAGTGCAGGTAGCGCACGCGCACGCCGTTTTCGGTTAGGTAGTCGGTGAGCTGCTCGGCCATGCGCTTGGTCAGCGTGGTCACCAGCACCCGCTCGTTGCGCTGCACGCGCAGGTGGATTTCGTGCAGCACGTCGTCGACCTGGTGCGTGGCCGGCCGCACCTCGACCACCGGGTCGAGCAAGCCGGTCGGTCGCACCACCTGCTCCACCACCTGCGAGGAGCGGCGCAGTTCGTAGTCGCCCGGCGTGGCTGAGACGAAGATGACCTGCCGCATGCGCTGCTCGAACTCCTCGAACTTCAGCGGCCGGTTGTCCAGCGCGCTGGGCAGGCGAAAACCGTAGTCCACCAACGTCTGCTTGCGCGCGCGGTCGCCGTTGTACATCCCGGCGAGCTGGCCGATCATGACGTGGCTCTCGTCCAGAAACATCAGCGCATCGCGCGGCAAATAGTCGGTCAGCGTGCTGGGCGGCTCCCCGGGTGCGGCCCCCGAGAGGTGCCGGGTGTAGTTTTCGATGCCCTTGCAGTGGCCCACCTCGACCAGCATCTCCAGGTCGAAGCGCGTGCGCTGCTCCAGCCGCTGGGCCTCCAGCAGCTTGCCGGCGGCCACCAACTCTTTCAGGCGGGCGTCGAGTTCGAGCTTGATGCTCTCGACGGCCTGCAGCACCTGTTCGCGCGGCGTCACGTAGTGACTGCTGGGGTAGATGGTAAAGCGCGCCAGCTTTTGCCGCACGTGCCCGGTGAGGGGGTCGAACAGCGCCAGCGACTCGACCTCGTCGTCGAAGAGCTCGATGCGCAACGCCAGTTCGGAGTGTTCGGCCGGGAAGACGTCGATCGTGTCGCCGCGCACCCGAAATTTGCCACGCACGAACTCCTGCTCGTTGCGCTGGTACTGCATGCGCACCAACTGGGCGATGATGTCGCGCTGTCCCAGGCGGTCGCCCCGGCGCAGCGTGAGGATCATGCGGTGATAGTTCTCGGGCTTGCCGATGCCGTAGATGGCACTGACCGTGGCGACGATGACCACGTCGCGCCGCTCCAGCAAACTTTTGGTGCACGACAGGCGCATCTGTTCGATATGCTCGTTGATGGCGCTGTCTTTCTCGATGTAGAGGTCGCGCTGGGGAACGTAGGCCTCGGGCTGGTAATAATCGTAATAGCTGACAAAGTATTCGACGGCATTCTTCGGAAAGAACTCGCGAAATTCGCTGTAAAGCTGTGCAGCCAAAGTTTTATTGGGCGCAAAGACGATGGCCGGGCGCCCCAGGCGGGCGATCACGTTGGCCATGGTGAAGGTTTTGCCCGACCCCGTCACCCCCAGCAGGGTCTGAAATACCTCGCCTTCACGCACACCTTCGACCAACCGCTCGATCGCCTCCGGCTGGTCACCAGCGGGCGGATAAGGCTGGTGCAGCACGAATGGCGAGTCTTCGAAGGTGACGAGCTGGCCAGTAACCGGGGCATTCAAGGGGGCACTCCTGGCGAAATGAACGATCGATGGCGGCAAGTGTACGGGCACACCCCGATGGTCCAGACGCACGCGCAGCGCCCGTCTGCCCGATACAATGAGGGGTTTGTCCCAACCACCCAGGTGTTGCTGTCATGTCCCTGTTTGCTGCCGTCGAAATGGCCCCGCGCGACCCGATTCTGGGTCTGAACGAACAGTTTGCCGCCGACCCCCGGCCCAACAAAGTCAACCTCGGTGTCGGCGTGTACTACGACGACGATGGCAAACTGCCGCTGCTGCGCTGCGTGCAGACGGCAGAGCAGCGCCTGATGGAAAAGCCGACGCCGCGCGGCTACCTGCCCATCGACGGCATGCCCGCGTACGACAACGGGGTCAAGGCCTTGGTGTTTGGCGCCGACAGCGCGGCGGTTCGCGACGGCCGTGTGGCCACGGTACAGGCCCTGGGCGGCACGGGCGGCCTCAAAATCGGGGCGGACTTTCTGCACAAACTCAACCCCGGCGCACGCGTGCTCATCAGCGACCCGAGCTGGGAAAACCACCGGGCCCTGTTCACCAATGCCGGCTTCACGGTCGACACCTACGCCTACTACGACGCCGCGCGCCGCGGCGTGAACCTGGACGGCATGCTGGCGAGCCTTCGCGCCGCCGAGCCTGGCACCATCGTCGTGCTGCACGCCTGCTGCCACAACCCCACGGGCTACGACCTGACGCCCGCCCAGTGGGACGACGTCATCGCCGTGGTGCGTGAGCGCGGATTGGTGCCCTTCTTGGACATGGCATACCAGGGCTTTGGCCATGGCATCGCCGAGGACGGCGCGGTGGTGGGCAAGTTCGTGGCAGCGGGGCTGGACGTCTTCGTCGCCACGTCGTTTTCCAAGAGCTTCAGCCTCTACGGCGAGCGCGTGGGGGCGCTGTCGGTCGTGTGCGCGAGCAAAGACGAAGCCGAGCGTGTGCTGTCGCAGCTCAAGATCGTGGTACGCACCAACTACTCCAATCCCCCGACACACGGCGCGGCCGTGGTGGCCACGGTGCTCAACACGCCCGAGCTGCGCGCCCTGTGGGAGCAAGAGCTGGGCGAGATGCGCACCCGCATCAAGGCCATGCGGCAGCGGCTGGTCGATGGGCTTGCGGCCGCTGGTGTGCGGCAGGACATGTCCTTCATCACGCAGCAGATCGGCATGTTCAGCTACTCCGGCCTGAGCAAGGAGCAAATGGTGCGCCTGCGCACCGAGTTTGGCGTCTACGGCACGGACACCGGCCGCATGTGCGTGGCCGCGCTCAACAGCCGCAACATCGACCACGTCTGCCAGTCGATCGCGGCGGTGCTCTGACCCACCAAGTCGCGCCGACGGCTGTCCCCGATGTGACCCGCCATCGGGGATGAGCCGTATGGCAGGCGGAGGCACTTCCTGTTATATTTGCTGCACCGCAACAATTCCGAGCGACGGCCATGCTGTATCACCTCTACGAAGCCCAGCGCGCCCTGATGGAGCCTTTCTCCGACTTCGCGCAGGTGGCAGCCAAGCTGTTCGCCAACCCCAGCTCTCCGCTGGCGCAGACGCCGTTTTCGCAACGCATCGCTGCAGGCTACGACCTGCTGCACCGTCTGGGCAAAGACTACGAAAAGCCCGAGTTCGGCATCCGTCACATCGACATCGACGGCGTGCACGTCGCCATCCATGAGCGGGTGGAGATCGAAAAGCCGTTTTGCGAGTTGCGACGTTTCAAACGCTACGCCGACGACCCGCAAACCCTGCTGCGTCTGAAAGAGCAGCCGGTGGTGTTGATCGTGGCCCCGCTGTCGGGTCACTACGCCACGCTGCTGCGCGACACGGTGCGCACCATGCTGCGCGACCACAAGGTCTACATCACGGACTGGAAAAATGCGCGCATGGTCCCGCTGTCGCAGGGGGATTTCCACCTCGACGACTACGTCAACTACGTGCAGGAGTTCATTCGTTACCTGCAAAAGTCCTATGGCCAGTGCCACGTCATGAGCGTGTGCCAGCCGACGGTGCCGGTGCTGGCGGCGGTGTCGCTGATGGCCAGCCGCGGCGAAAAAACCCCCTTGTCCATGACGATGATGGGCGGGCCGATCGACGCCCGACGCTCGCCCACGGCAGTCAACAATCTGGCCGTGCAGCGCAGCTACGAGTGGTTCGAAAACAACGTCATCTACCGCGTGCCGCCAGGGTTTCCCGGTGAAGGACGGCGCGTGTACCCGGGCTTTTTGCAGCACGCTGGCTTCATCGCCATGAACCCGGACCGCCACGTCAACAGCCACTACGACTACTTCCAGCATCTGATCCAGGGTGACAACGAAAGCGCCGAGGCGCACCGGCAGTTCTACGACGAGTACAACGCGGTGCTGGACATGGACGCGAACTACTACCTGGAGACCATCCGCACGGTGTTCCAGGAGTTCAAGCTGGTGCACGGCACCTGGGACGTGCGCGCACCCGATGGCACGCTGGAGCGGGTGCGCCCGCAGGACATCCGGAACACGGGGCTGCTGACGGTCGAAGGCGAGCTGGACGACATCTCCGGCAGCGGGCAGACGCGCGCGGCGCATGACCTGTGCTCGGGCATCGAGTCCCGCGATCAGCGTCATTTCGAAGTCGCGGGGGCCGGCCATTACGGCATCTTCAGCGGGCGGCGCTGGCGCGAGAAGGTCTACCCCGTGGTGCGGGACTTCATCCTGGCGCACCAACCGCCGGCGGGTGGCGCCGATGTGGCCGCTGCCCAGGCCGAGGCCGATTTGATGGCGTCTGCCATCCGCCGGGACGAGCCGGCGCCGACGCGCGGCCGCCGCCGCAAGACCGAACCGGGGGCATGAGCGCGGGCGACGCAAACGCCAGCGCCCCGACGCTGGCCGACCGCATCGATGCCGCCCTGCCGCAGACGCAGTGCACGCGCTGCGGCTATCCGGATTGCCGCCACTATGCCGAGGCGATTGCCCGCGGCGAAGCGGACATCGACCAATGCCCGCCGGGGGGCGAAGAAGGCGTGCGGCGGCTGGCGGCGCTGACCGGCCGTGCGCCCAAACCCCTAAACCCCGCCCACGGGACCGAAGGCCCGATGGGCGTCGCCGTCATCGACGAGACCTGGTGCATCGGCTGCACCCTGTGCATCAAGGCCTGCCCGACGGACGCCATTGTGGGCGCCAACAAGCGCATGCACACGGTGTTGGAGCCCTATTGCACGGGCTGCGAACTGTGCATTCCCGTGTGCCCTGTGGACTGCATCAGCCTGGAGAACGTGAGCGGCGCGGCCACGGGCTGGGCAGCGTGGTCGCCCAAGCAAGCGGACTTGGCGCGTTCACGCTACCAGTGGCACTTGCAGCGCACCCAGCGCGACGCTGCCGAACACCAGGACCGGCAGGACAAGAAGGCCCAGGACAAACTGGCCAACCTGGAAGAACATTCCAAGCACACCGATCCGGCCATGCTGGACAAGAAACGCGCCGTGATCGAAGCAGCCCTGGCCCGTGCGCGTGCGGCGCGGCAGGCCAAGAGCTAAACCATTTGTGGCGCGCCCGAGCCGATTCGGGCGCTTGGGCTGCGTCAGGCCACGCGCAAAGGCAGCGCGGCCAGCCCCCGGTAAAGCGGGTTGCGGTTGCGCAGCGGCACCCCATCGAGTTGCAGCCCGGGCTTGTGCACGGCCAGCGCGCGCAACACGGCTTGCGTTTCCATTTGCGTGAGCGCAGCCCCTATGCAGATGTGCGCACCGCTGCCGAACGACAGGGCGCCAGGGTTGGCGCGGTCGATTTGCAGGGCGTCAGGGTTGCTGTGGCGGGCAGAGTCGCGGTTGGCGGAGCCGATCAACGGCAGGATCAGGTCGCCCCGCTGAACGGCTTGGCCGCACAGCGTCATGGCGCGGGTGGCACGGCGGCCGGTCCACTGCACGGGGCTGTCGAAGCGCAGCAATTCACGCACGGCGTTGCCCGCCAGTTCTGGTTGCTGGCAAAGCAGGCGCCATTGGCCGGGGTGCGAGAGCAAGGCGTGTAGGCCGTTGCCCAGCAGGTTGCGGGTGGTTTCATACCCGGCGAACAGCAGCATGGCGCACTGGGCCAGCAGTTCCAGGCTGGATTCGATCTGCCCCTGCGCTTCAGCTTGCAACAGGCGGCTCACCAGGTCGTCGCCCAGGTGCTGGCGGCGCCAGGGCAACAGTTCGCGCTCGAAGTACGCGGTCATCTCCAGCAGGCTGCGCTGGGCACGCAGCAGCTGGGCATGCTCAGGCTGCGCAGCGCCAATGAATACCGCGATGTCGTCGCACCAGCGCATGAAGGTGGCGTCCAGCGCTGGGTCCACGTTCATCAAACGGCCGATGACGCGCGCGGGCAGCGGCCGCGCTATCTGCGCCATGAAGTCGAACGGGCCATCGAGCGCAAGCACACGCTCGGCCACGGTAACGTCCATCCAGGCTTGCATCTGGGCCAAGGCATCAGGCCGGAAGGCGGGCATGAGGATCTGGCGCAGACGGCCATGGTCGGGCGCGTCCAGAAAGAGCATGGCGCGCGCGAACAGGCTTTGGAAGGGGCGCAGTTCGGCCCGGCCTTGCTGCGCGGCGGCCATGACCCAGCCGCCCGTGCGCTGTGCGGAAAGCGCCGGGTCGCGCAAGGCCGCCTCAACATCGGCATGGCGGGTGAGCAGCCACGCGCCGCCAAAGAATTCGTCGCTCCACAGCATGGCGCCCTCTTCGCGCCACGCCTGGTAGGCGGGGTACGGGTTGTCGAGGAAGGCTTCGTCTATCGACGGTGCCGTGACGGCCTCGGCCAGTGTCATGCTTCGGCGCCCGCTACCTCGGTGCCCTTCACCTCGGGGCGCTCGCCCAGGGGTTTGAGGCCCAGGCGCTCGAACAGGCGGCGGTCACGCTGGGCCTGGGGGTTAGTGGTGGTGAGCAGGCGGTCACCGTAGAAGATGGAGTTGGCACCCGCCGCGAAGCACAGGGCTTGCAGGGCGTCGTCCATCTGTTCGCGGCCTGCCGACAGGCGCACCATGGTGGTGGGCATGGTGATGCGCGCCACAGCGATGGTGCGCACGAACTCGAAGGGGTCGATGGGTTCGGCGTCGGCCAGCGGGGTGCCAGGCACGGCGACGAGGTTGTTGATGGGCACGGACTCGGGGTACGGGTCGAGGTTGGCGAGCTGGGCAATGAGGGCTGCGCGCTGGGTGCGCGTCTCGCCCATACCCACGATGCCGCCACAACACACGTTGATGCCCGCCTGGCGGACGTTGTCGAGCGTGTCGAGCCGGTCCTGGTAGGTGCGGGTGCTGATGATGCT
>NZ_CALIND010000001.1:0-12764 GCF_938045175.1 uncultured Tepidimonas sp. | reverse complement strand
TTCTCCATCTGCTGCACTTCGGCGAGGAATTCATCCGAGAGGATGGAGATATCGGGGTTCTTGATGCCCACCGCCTTCAAGATATCGACGATCTCGGTCGAGACCACCGCCCGGCTGACGATCTGCTGGATCGCCAACTCGCGCTCCCGTTGGCTGATGCCAGAGCCCGAGCCGCTCTTGACCAGCGCGGCACGGATGGCCTGGAAGAAGCCGACTTCCTCGCGGATGGCGCGGGCCTCATCCGAGGCCGCGGCCAGGGCAAACGCCTTGGACAAGGCCAGCACCGCGTCGGGGAAGCGCCGCAGCGCCGCTTTCTTGCCCTCGGGCGTGTGCTCTTGTGCGACCCATCGATGCTGCTGATCCAGAATCCACTCGATGGCCCCCGCCAGCACCGCCAGCCGCGCCTGCGGCGTGCCGGTGAGTGCTGGGTGGTAGTCGAATCCGTGGAACATGGCGCGCACGATCTCCACTTTCTCCAGCAGTACCGCGACCGCTTCGGCCTCGTCGATGCCGGTTTGTTCGCGGTCGCGCGGCGAATACTGCGCCAGCGCGTTTTTCAGGTTCTGCGCAATGCCGATGTAATCGACGATCAAGCCGGCGGGCTTGTCGCGAAAGACGCGGTTTACCCGCGCGATGGCCTGCATCAGCCCGTGGCCACGCATGGGCTTGTCCACGTACATCGTGTGCATGCACGGCGCATCGAAGCCGGTCAGCCACATATCGCGCACGATCACGAGCTTCAAGGGGTCGTTCGGATCGCGCGCACGCTTGGCCAGCAAATCCCGCCGCGCCTTGTTGCCGATGTGCCGCTGCCACTCGGGCGGGTCGCTGGCTGCGCCCGTCATCACGATCTTCACCACGCCGGCGTTGTCATCGTCGCTGTGCCAGTCCGGGCGCAGCCTGATGATCGCGTCGTAGAGCTTGACGCAGATGCGCCGGCTCATGCAGACGATCATCGCCTTGCCATCGAGCGCGGCGACGCGGTCTTCGAAGTGGCGCACGATGTCCTCGGCCACCAGCCGCAGGCGCTTGTCGGCCCCCACCAGCGCTTCCACCGTGGCCCATTTTTGCTTGACGCGCTCGCGGGTCGGCTCTTCCTCGTCTTCCAGCAGCGCCTCGATTTCCGCATCGATCTTCGGCTTTTCGTCCTCGGCGAGTTCGATGCGCGCCAGCCGCGATTCGTAGTAGATCGGCACCGTCGCTCCATCCTCGACCGCGCGGCTGATGTCGTAGATGTCGATGTAGTGGCCGAACACCGCCGGGGTGTTGACGTCCGCCGCCTCGATCGGCGTGCCGGTAAAGCCGATGAAGGATGCGTTCGGCAGCGCATCGCGCAGGTATTTGGCAAAGCCGTAGGAGACTTCGCCCGTCTTGGCGTCCACCTTGGCTTTGAAGCCGTATTGGCTGCGATGCGCTTCATCCGCGATCACGACCACATTGCGGCGCGTGGTGAGCGGCCCGTTGATCTCGCCGAACTTCTGTAGCGTCGTGAAAATCACCCCGCCCGAGGCGCGATTCAGCAGTTCCTTCAGGTGTTCGCGCCCCTCGGCCTGCACCGGCGTCTGCCGGATCAAATCGCGGCACATCGAGAAGGTCGAAAAGAGTTGGTCGTCCAGATCGTTGCGGTCGGTCAGCACCACCAGCGTGGGGTTTTCCAGTGCCGGGTGTTTGACCAACTGCCCCGCATAGAACGCCATCAACAGGCTTTTGCCGGAGCCTTGGGTGTGCCAGATGACACCGACGCGGCGGTCGCCCGGGCGTTGATCCTTGACCGAAGGCAGGCCATAGCGGGCCGGGTCTTCCCGCACAAGGTTCGCGGGCGGCATCGCGCGGATGGTTTGCTCCACCGCCTTCTTGACCGCATGGAACTGGTGGTAGCCGGCGATGATCTTCACCAGCCCCGCGCCGGTCTTGGCAAATACCGTGAAATCGCGCAGCAGATCGAGCAGGCGGCGATGCTCGAACACGCCTTCAATCAATGTCGAAAGTTCCGGCGCCCCTTTCGGGGCAACGTCCGTGCCGTCGGTGGTGCGCCACGGCATGAAGCGCTCGAAATCGGCCGAGAGTGACCCGACCCGGGCGGCGATGCCATCGGACGCCACCAGCAGCGCGTTGGTGTGAAACAGCGGCGGAATCTGCTGCTTGTAGGTCTGCAACTGGTGGAACGCGCCCAGGAGCGTTGCGTTTTCGCTGCCCGGCGCTTTGAGCTCGATCACCGCCAGCGGCAGGCCGTTGACGAACACCACCACGTCGGGTCGCCGCTTGTGCTGGCCGTGGATCACCACGAACTGGCGCACCGCCAGCCAGTCGTTGCGCTCTGGGCGCTCGAAGTCAATGAGCGCGACCTTGCCCGCCGTCAGCGTGCCGTCGTCCGCGTCGTATTCGACGTCCACGCCTTCCGTCATCAGTCTGTGCAGGCGGCGGTTTTCTTCGAGCAGCGAGGGCCGTTCCGACTGCGTCACCTTGCGGATCGCCTCCTGCCGCGCCGCCAGTGGCAGGTCGGGGTTGAGCCGCGCGACAGCGTCCTCGAATCGCTTCCGGAGCACGACCTCATCGTGACTCTCCCGCTCCGGCCGGCGTCCATCGGGGCCGATGTCCTCCTCGCGCTCGACGGCGTACCCCAGCGCGTGCAGCTGCTCCATCAGCGCGGATTCGAGGGCGGCTTCCGACAGAAACGCCATTACGGTTCTCCTAGCGTGACCGGCAACGCCAGCATGTTTTCGATCAGGCGGATCATCACGTCCTTGTTCTTGGCATCCGATTCGGCCACCAGCAGCGCGAGCGCGGCCAGACCCACGTCGTTGATCACCGGCTCGCCCGCGCGGATCAGCCGCCCGTTGCGGGCCAGAAAATCGACGAACAAAAACGCCCCAGTGCGCTTGTTGCCGTCGGAAAACGGGTGGTTCTTGATCACGAAATACAGCAGATGCGCCGCCTTGGTCTCCACCGTGGGGTAGGCCGGCTCGCCGAACACCGTCTGCTCCAGGTTGCCCAGAATCGCCGCGAAGGCATCGCCCCGCTCGCGCCCGAACAGGTCGGAGGCCTCGCCGCGTGCCATCAGGTCGGCCTTGAGCCGCGCGATCGCGGCGCGGGCTTCGTCCAGCGTGGGAAGTACGCCGCCGGGGCTGCCCTGGGGTTCTGCCAGCAGCCCCTCGTCATAGCGCTGCAGCCACAGAAAGGTTTGCGTGTAGCGGGCGATCACGTCCACCAGCCCGCGCCCCTGATCGGCGGTGAGGGCCTCGCCGGCGGCGGCCTTTTTCACCAGTTGCAATGCGGCTTCCAGCTCGGCGGCGTTCTTCTCGAAGCGCGCGCGGTCGAGCGAAAACCCACGGGTCAGATGCTCGCGCAGCACGCGCGTGGCCCACTGGCGGAAGCGGGTGCCTTGCAGCGACTTGACCCGGTAGCCGACCGAGATAATGACATCGAGGTTGTAGTACTCGACCTGGTAAGTCTTACCGTCAGCGGCAGTATGTGCAAATTTTGCACATACTGCCTCCCGCTCCAGCTCCCCTTCCGCAAACACGTTGCGGATGTGCTTGGTGATCACCGAGCGCTCACGGTGGAAGAGCGCGCTCATCTGCTCCTGCGTGAGCCAGACCGACTCCCGATCCAGCCGGACGTTTACCTGCACCGAGCCGTCCCCCGATTCATAGAGCAGTACCTCCCCTCTGGGAATACTGTTCGTGCCGCTCATTTGTAATATCCCCCGGTCACCTTGGATATAAACAGCTCCACTTCCTTCAATGGGATAACCGGGTCAATTGCGTTTCGAGCCGATGCATCCACAATCTTGGTCGCAACCATGGCCTCCTTAAGGCTTTTCGAACTAATCCACTCGCTGTTCCAAAGAGTTTTACTCCTTCCGGCCACCACCTCGCAAAGGGACTCCTCGTAATCGATGCTCTTGTCGAGCGGTAATGTTACACGCTGTAGCCAAACCTGCATGTGACCGGTATTAGGTAGCTGTGCAAATTTTTTCCGAATACGTCGGACAATGGCCAGTTTTTCGTCGTTGCCATCCACGAAGCTGAGCAACTTGCTCAGTAAGGCCGCACATATAGCGTAAGTTCTCGGGTTACGATAGGCAATATCAGCCACGATAGCGATCATTGGCAAATGATTCACCGCTAGAGATTTGGCTTCGGCAATAAGCTTGTGAAACTCGTTTAGCGCAATTACCAGACTACCCGAATTGGGGAAACAAGTCGCATGATCATGAATGATTAACAAATGCTTCTGCAGGCTCTTGACTGATTGCTTCCGGCAGATCCACGCGAGTTTGTCACTCTTGATTGAGGCGCGCACGATGTCGTTGCTCGCGTTCGTCTTGGCGGCATTAAGCTTCAATCCCAGGCTAGTGATTATCTCACTAATATGCTTGATGATCGCCTCACCGACCTGCGGGCTGTTAACGAAAACACGGTAGTCGTCTCGGTAGCGAAGTATCTGAAAATCTTCAATACCCTCTTCCTTAAGGCGTTTCGATAATTCAAGATCGGCAAAACCGAGCACCATCTCTGCGATGAAGTCCATTAAGACCGAACCCTGCGGAATTCCATTGGTCTGGCCGTGCCGCATGTCCTGGATATGCCGATCAATAACGTTGCCGAGGAGACCCCACTTTTTCCTGTTTTCAATCTTCTTGGCTTCATGTTTTGTATGCAGCGCCCACGCAATCGAATGTGTGTAAATCGCACCATAACAGTCTGTGACATCAGTCTGAATCATATAACCATAATCAAGCGCCAGCTCTATGGATCTCTGCTCGATTTCTTGCCACCAGTGGGAAACCTGTTCAGCGCGATCTTTTTGCTCCGATGACGATATGACGGGCAGGCTCAAGCAGCGAATTTTGTCGTTTTCGGAAAAAACATGAAAACGATCACGAATCAGCTGCCAGTTATCCTTCTCTGTTATGGAGTGCACAAGGGAAGGTCTGCAAAACCTTCCTGCCAGACTGCCGGGATGGGACAATAGCGACATGAAGCAGATGAGTCTGGAGGCGCCGATGTATACGGGCTTTGAGCTGCGCGCCAAGCGCACCCGCAAGCGTGCGTTTTTGGAGCAGATGGACCGTGTGGTGCCGTGGGCAGAGTTGGTCGCACTCATCGAGCCGTATGCGCCGAAGGCGGGTCCCAAGGGTGGGCGGCCACCCTTTGCGGTAGAGAAGCTGCTGAGGATTCATTTTTTGCAGCAGTGGTTTGGTCTGTCGGACCCGGCGGTGGAGGAAGCCTTGTACGACACGCCGCTGCTGGCGAGCTTTGTTGGTCTGGACCTGGGGGTGGATGTCGTGCCGGATGAGAGCACCATCCTGCGCTTTCGCCACCTGCTGGAGCAACACGGCCTGAGCCAGCGTATCCTCGAGACGGTCAATCGCATCCTGACCGAGCGTGGCCTCATGCTCAAGAGCGGCACCATCGTGGATGCCACGCTCATTGCTGCTCCCAGCTCGACCAAGAACGCCCGCCGTGAGCGCGACCCTGAGATGCACCAGACGAAGAAGGGCAACCAGTGGTACTTCGGCATGAAAGCGCACGTTGGGGTCGACGCCGAGACAGGGCTGGTACACACGGTGGTGGCCACCGCTGCCAACGTCTCGGATGTGACGCAGGCGCATCGGCTCTTGCACGGGCAAGAGACCGACGTCTTTGCCGATGCGGGCTATCAGGGAGTGGACAAGCGAGCGGAAAACCAGGGCAAGCAAGTCGCTTGGCACGTGGCCATGCGGCCGGGCAAGCGCCGGGCATTGGACAAGCGCACTTTTCTTGGCCAGGTGATGGATGCCTTGGAACGCACCAAGGCGCGCATTCGTGCCAAGGGTGAGCATCCGTTTCGGGTACTCAAATGCCAGTTTGGCTACCGCAAGACGCCCTATCGAGGCTTGGCCAAGAACGGCGCGCAGCTCAACGTCCTGTTTGCGCTGGTCAATCTGTGGCTGGCGCGCAAAGCCTTGCTGGCTGCGACGGGATAAGTGCGCCCGCAGTGGGCTCACTGGGGCCGGATGAGGCTGCAGAGGGCCCACGAAGGGGCTTGCTGGAGCCCAAGAACCGTTCAGCATCTGTTTCGATCCCATCCTACGAAACGATATTGACCCTGAACTCGTCGCCACGAACGAGTGGGCGGGGTAGTGCAGAGGTTCCCAAGCGAAACATAAATGGCCGGGTGAATAAGTTGAAATGGACGCCACGCATACCTGCCATCCTTGTTATGCAGAATTGTGTAATTAACATCATCAAACTCTCTCGGATTTGGTTTCATTAGGTCCGACAGCTTCTTGCCATCAAGCTCTTGATGAACACTATTGATTAAATCGCCAAAGACGATGTACGGCGGCAAGTCCATACTGCAATAGCTTTCCGGCTTGAGAAAGAAAGTGCGCGCTTCTTCGTGCGTTAGATCGAGAATAGATCGTCGGTTTGAATTATTATTCGGAAGCGTATTCTTGTTCATACTGCCGACTCCACGATACGTTCCGCGTGCTTCACCCGCAGTTCGCCGGAGATCAGCTTGGACAGCAGGGTGTCGCGGAGTTGGGCGAGGGTGCGGGATTGCTGGGCAATGTTCACCATTTGGTCGAATAGAGGTGAGATGAACGCATCGAAGTTTTTCATGTCGCTCAAGGGGGCAACAGCAATTCGTGCATCCGTGAGGTGCTTGCGTTGAATATGTCCCATCGTTGTTGCTTTGCCAGCCGCAATTGCGCGGAACGCCAGGAGGTGATGGAGCGTGGCGTAGTAGTAAAACCACTTCGGCACCTCATTGGAGGTGATTTTGAACAAGTGTTGATTCAACGCCCCCCGCCCACCACACCATATGACCACTTCCAGAGAGCCAGACCATGAGAACAATACGTCGCCATCGACAACAACATACTCAGGCTTGATTCGGGCGCTTGCACGGTCGGCACCATCCGTATTCCCTGCGCGTAGCTGGGCAATCTTGATGACCGGCAGAAACTCGTCGTCGCTTTCCGGCGGGAACTTCTGTAGCGCAAGACCGTTTAGATAGTTGGCAATCGAGTCAAGGGAGCGCATTTCCCACCCCTCCGGAATCTCCCCCAACTCCGATTCGACGAGCCGGTCGGGGAAGAGGTCGTAGAGGTGCGCGGGCAGGCCGGGCAGCGACTGGCCGCGCTGCCAGCGGCCTTCCATCTTGGCGCGCACCGGCTCGAAATCCACGAACCAGGCCTTGAACAAGGCGCGGGCCATCGCCTCCAGCGTTTCGTTCTGCTTGCGGTTGAGCTCGATCTTGTCGTCCAGCGTGCCGAGGATGTGGGCGATAGTGCGTTGTTCGGGGAGGTGTGGCACTAATATTTTGCGCGCGTGTGCTGCGTCACGGTTTAATCCCGGCACTGCGCTATCTGCATTCATGTGCTCCAAGCCCAGGGACTTCAACAAGTAGTACTTGAATCGAAGCACGTCCGGGTCGGGATCGATCACGTAGAAAGTAGTATCAATAGGCCAGCATGGTTTCGGGCTGTAGTGAACAGCGCCGACAGTTCCCTTCCGCCCGATGATAACCGTCTGGCTACAAGTCAGAGCTTTATCGTGAAAACCGACCACACCGTTTGAGCCAAAAACGGGAACCTCGCCGGAAAGATTGCGCCGATGCTCAGGCAATCCTTTGCCGTAATCAAATGGCGTGAACTCCCCCACAGTAGCCTCTCGCCACTCACCCACCATCCCCAACCTCCCTCAGATTCGCCTCGATCATCGCATCCCGTCGCGCCGCCTCGCTCATACCGCCCCCTCGCCCGTCTCCTCGAACAGCCGCACATACGGCTCGAAGCGGAAGCGCCGGTTGCGGGCGTAGCCGGTGATTTCGCGCAACAGGCCGATGCCTTCCAGTCTGGAGACGATCTGGTTGGCCCCGGCCGGGGTGAGCCCCAGCCATTCGCGCACGGTGGCCACCGAAACGATGGGGTGGTCGAACAGGCGGTCCATCACGCGTTGGCCGTTGGCGGCGGCGCGGCCCAGATGCTCGGTGATGCGGGCGCGGTAGTCCTCGCGCATGCGCAGGATCGCGGCGGCGGTGTGCGTGGCCTGCTGGCTGACGTCGATGACGCCATCGAGAAAGAACGCGAGCCACCCCTCCCAATCCCCGACGTCGCGCACAGCCTGCAGGCGTTCGTAGTACTCGCTGCGGCGCTGCCTGAAGTAGTGGGAAAGGTAGAGCACAGGTTTGGACAGCAGCCGTTTTTCGGTGAGCAGGAAGGCGATCAAGAGCCGCCCGATGCGGCCGTTGCCGTCCAGGAAGGGGTGGATGGTCTCGAACTGGGCGTGGGCAAGGCCCACCTGCACCAGCGGGGGCAGGCCGCCGCCGTCGTGGAGGAAGCGCTCCAGATCGGAAAGCGCCTGCGGCACCTCGTGCGGCGGCGGGGGCACGAAGGTCGCGTTGGCCAGCGTGCAACCGGCGGGGCCGATCCAGTTCTGGCTGGTGCGCAGCTCTCCCGGTTGCAGGCGGCCGCCGCGCACGCCCTGCATGAGCTGCGCGTGGATTTCGCGGATCAGCCGCACCGAGAAGGGCAGGTCCGCCAGCCGGTTCAAGCCGTGGTTCATGGCCCGCACGTAGTTGGCCACCTCATTCACATCCTTGGGTGTGTCGGGGTCGAAGAGCTGCGCCTCGGCTGCCAGCAGGTTCTGCAGCGAAGACTGGGTGCCCTCGATCTGGCTGGAGAGGACGGCCTCCTTGCGCACGTACATGAAGACGAAGAGATCAGGATTGGGCAGCGTGAGCACCGCCCCATCGAGCCGGCCGAGCGCGTAGTCGGCGGCGGAGAGCTTGTCGCGCAAGACGCCGCCGAGGTCGAGCGGCGGGTCGGGCGGCAGGGGTGCCGGAATGAAGGCCCGGTAGCCCGTGGGCTGGCGCAGGTAGCGCCCGGCGCGGGCTGCCTTGTTAGCGGTTGCGTTATTTATGGCCATTTGCGCGCCGCTTGGTTAACGTAGCGTTTATTATTGGGCGATTTGGCGGCCATATGCAACGCAGCGCTCAGAACCCGAACGCCCGCAAATTCGCCTCGATCGCCGCAGCCAGCTTGGCCGCCTCGTCCCGCTGCGCGCGCCATTGGGCCGAAAGCCGCGCCATCTTCTCGGCGAAGGGTTCGCCGTCGTCTTCCTGTTCCGCTGCGCCGACATAGCGGCCGGGGGTGAGGACATGGCCGTGTTTGCGGATGTCCTCCAGCGTGGCGGATTTGCAGAAGCCCGGCACGTCGGCGTACTCGCCCGCGCCGGGTTCGCCGCGCCAGGCGTGGTAGGTGTCGGCGATGCGTTTGATCTCGTCATCGGTGAGTTCGCGCCGGGTGCGGTCCACCAGCACGCCCAGCTTGCGGGCGTCGATGAACAGCACCTGCCCGCGCCGGTCGCGCCAGCCTTTGCCAGGGTTTTTGTTGCGGGCCAAAAACCACAGGCAGGCGGGAATCTGCGTGGAATAAAAGAGCTGCCCCGGCAGCGCGACCATGCAGTCCACCGCGTCCGCCTCGACCATCGCCTTGCGGATGTCGCCCTCGCCGGACTGGTTGGAGCTCATCGAGCCGTTGGCCAGCACCACGCCCGCCGTGCCGTTGGGCGCCAAGTGCCACCAAATGTGCTGCAGCCATGCGTAGTTGGCATTGCCCACGGGCGGCACGCCAAAGACCCAGCGTTTGTCCTCGCGCAGCCGCTCGCCACCCCAGTCGGAGATGTTGAACGGCGGGTTGGCCAGGATGAAGTCGGCGCGCAGGTCGGGCAGTTCGTCCTTGTGAAAGCTACCTTCGTTGTTCCAGCGGATGTCGGCATCGATGCTGCGCACCGCGAGGTTCATCTTGCAAAGCCGCCAGGTGGTGTAGTTGCTCTCCTGCCCGTAGATGGCAATGTCGCCGATGCGGCCGCCGTGCTCCTGCACGAACTTTTCACTCTGCACGAACATCCCGCCCGAGCCGCAGCAGGGGTCATAGACGCGGCCCCGGAACGGTTCGAGCATCTCGACCAGCACCCGCACCACCGAGCGCGGGGTGTAGAACTCGCCGCCACGCTTGCCCTCCGCCCCGGCGAACTGGCCCAGGAAGTATTCATACACGCGTCCGAGGATGTCCTTGGCGCGGTGCGCTTCATCGCCCAGCCCGATGTTTGACAGCAGGTCGATGAGCTCGCCCAGCATGACCTTATTGAGCGCGGGGCGGGCGTAGTCCTTGGGCAGCACGCCCTTGAGGGACTCGTTGTCCTTTTCGATGGCGCGCATCGCCTCGTCGATGAACACGCCGATGGCGGGATGTTTGGCGTTGGCGCGTAGGTGCGACCAGCGCGCCTCCTTGGGTACCCAGAAGATGTTGTCGGCGGTGTATTCGTCTTTGTCCTCCGCGGCGAGCGGGTCCTCGGCCATGAGGGCGGCATGCTTGGCCTCGAAGGTGTCCGAGATATATTTCAAAAAAATCAGGCCCAACACGACGTGCTTGTAGTCGCTGGGCTCCATGTTGCCGCGCAGCTTGTCGGCGGCTTTGAAGAGTTCGGCTTCGAAGCCGAGCTGGGCGCCTTGACCGGCAGGCGCCTTGGCGGTGCGGGGCATGTGTTCTCCCTATGTCGGTGCATGGGTCGTGGACATGTTAGCGCAACGCCCCGCCTACAATTGCGCCACCATGCTCGATATCGCCACCCTGCGCCGCGACCTCGACGCCGTCGTCGCGCGGCTCGAAACCCGCAAATCCCCGCAACCCTACCTGGACGTCGCCGCCTTCACCGCACTAGAGCACGAGCGCAAAGCGCTGCAAGTGCGTACCGAGGAGCTGCAGGCGCGCCGCAACAGTCTGTCCAAACAGATCGGCCAGCTCAAGGGCCGCGGCCAGCACGCCGAGGCCGAGGCCGCGATGGCCGAGGTGAGCGCCATCAAGGGCGAGCTGGAAGCATCGGCCGCGCGGCTGGAGCAGATTCAGGCCGAGCTGCAAGCGCTGCTGCTGGCGGTGCCGAACCTGCCGCAGCCCGAGGTGCCCGTGGGCCCTGACGAAAGCGGCAACGTGGAGCTGCGCCGCTGGAGCCCCACCGGCGGCCTGGGGGCGGATCCGGCGCCGTTGCCGTTCGAGCCGCGCGACCACGTGGCGTTGGGCGAGCGGCTGGGGCTGGACTTCGAGACGGCGGCCAAACTCAGCGGTGCGCGCTTTGCGGTGCTGCGCGGCCCCATCGCCCGGCTGCATCGGGCGCTGGCGCAGTTCATGCTGGACGTGCAAACCACCGAGCACGGCTACACCGAGTGCTACACGCCCTACATCGTCAACGCCGAGACGCTGCGCGGCACGGGCCAGTTGCCCAAGTTCGAGGCCGACCTGTTTGCTGCGAAGAAGGGCGGCACGGAAGGGGCGGACGACGGGGCGATGTACCTGATCCCCACCAGCGAGGTGACGTTGACCAACTTTGTGCGCGACACCATCCTGGCCGAGGATGACCTGCCCATCAAGCTGACGGCGCACACGCCGTGTTTCCGCTCCGAGGCGGGGGCGGCCGGGCGCGACACGCGCGGGCTGATCCGGCAGCACCAGTTCGACAAGGTGGAGATGGTGCAGATCGTGCACCCGCAGCACAGCCACGCCGCGCTGGAGGCGATGACGGCGCATGCCGAAGCCATCCTGCAACGGCTGGGGCTGCCCTACCGCGTGGTGCTGCTGTGCACGGGCGACATGGGGTTTGGCGCCGCGCGCACGCATGACCTGGAGGTATGGCTGCCGGCGCAGGGTACGTACCGCGAAATCAGCTCGGTGAGCAACTGTGAAGCGTTTCAGGCCCGGCGGCTGCAGGCGCGCTTTCGCAACGCGCAGGGCAAGACCGAGTTGGTGCACACGCTCAACGGCTCTGGGCTCGCGGTGGGTCGGGCGCTGGTGGCGGTGCTGGAGAATTATCAAAACGCCGACGGCTCCATCACCGTGCCCGAGGCGTTGCGCCCCTACCTGGGCGGGCTGGAACGCCTGGCCCCCTGAAGGCGCGGGCACCATGCCTACCCTGCTCGCCGCGTGGGCGCGTCATGAGGGCGAGTTGCGCCGCTGGCTAGCGGCGCGCTGGCCGCTGGCGTCCGAGGTGGACGATTTGTTGCAGGAAGTGTTCCTCAAGGCATGGCGACATGCCGACGGCTTCGAGCGGATCGCGCAACCCCGTGCCTGGTTTTATGAAGTTGCGCGCAATACGTTGACCGACCGCTTGCGCACCTTGCGTACGCACGAGCCGCTGCCTGTCGATATAGACGCTGTGCCTGAGCCCGACGCCGCGGTGGATCCCGTCGATCTGTTGGCGCAGACCTGTCTGCCGCGTGTGCTGGCCGAGCTCGATCCGCAGGACCGCCAAGCCATCGAGCTGTGTGACCTGCAGGGCATCAGCCAGCGCGAGTTGGCCGAGCGCCTGGGCCTGTCGTTGCCAGCGGCCAAGTCGCGCGTGCAGCGTGCCCGGCAGCGGCTGCGTGCCCGGATGGTGGCCGCTTGCCAGGTGGTGCTCGATGCCGAAGGGCATGTGCAGGATTTCGTGCCCCGCGACACGCGGGCGAGCGACGGCCGGTGTTGATGTGCATCCTTTTGGCAGAAGTTTCGTCTTCTGGGGTATGAATACCTCCATCGTCGCAACCCGTATTTCGCAGTGGCCCACCCGGCATCCGGTGGTGTTCGTGGTGCTGGCGGCGCTCGCTTGGTGGGTAGGCTACCGGATGCTGGTGCCGGCCTCAGAGGCGCTGGTGGCGGCGCTGCCGCTGGATGCGCACAGCCACCTGGGGCGCTCGCTGCAGTTTTTCTTTTACGACACGCCCAAGGTGTTGCTGCT